>DATCJQ010000076.1:0-5161 GCA_036562745.1 Flavihumibacter sp. | reverse complement strand
CCTCTGTACTGACCTTCCCCGTATATATTATAAAAGGCCATTTCTCCGCATGGCGAACATCGAAAAATGCTTCGCCCCGCAGATGCACTTCCCTTACGGAACTGTCAAATGCAGCGGGGAAATCAAGTTGACTATCGGCATTTAACCATACCTGTGTGCTATCGGGTAATAATAAATACTTGTATTCCGACTTATCGGTCGACTTCGAGATTCTCGGAGCAGCTTCCACCATCTGACCTGAGGCCAGTTGCGGATCATTTGAAAAATTCCGGCTGATGAACAACCAGCCGATTGCCAGCATCACTACCATAAAGGCAGCCGCCATGGCAAATACATGCATGCGCTTTTTCCGATACCTGAAGCCCGACTCACCGGATTCCTTTAACATATATTCCAATAGCTCATCCAAAGAGCGTTCTCCTCTCTCCTGATCTACATAGGCAAATAATTCGTCGAATTCCTCCCTGCTACAACTGTTATCCAGGTATTTCCTGAACAGATGTTTTATCCTTTGATTCATGGGGATGATGTTGTGGACATCTTACATATTGACGAAGCACCCGGAAGATGTTCCTATTCGAGGGATAATTTTTTTTGAAGAAATCGCAAAGCAAGCGATAACTGGTTCTTGACGGTATGACGCGATATGGATAACTCCTCCGCTATCTCATGATAACTTAAGCCCTCGTCGCGACTTAACTGATACACCATCCGACGCTGGGGTGGTAACTCATTTACGATCTGATGAATCATACCCGATACCTCCTTCAGATCCAGCTCCTCCTGGGGCGATGCCTGCATTTTTTCCAAATCATCCCATAACTTCTCCCGCACCCGCTGATCGGCCGCCACTTTCCGGAAGAAATCAATCAACCGGTTCTTCGTCACCCGGTACAACCAGGCTTCAATGTTGCGGATTTCTTCCCACTCCAGTCGAGATTCCCAAAGTTTTATGAATACATCCTGCATAATGTCGCAAGCCTGCTGCGGCGACTTGGTAAGTTTGAGCGCCAGCTGATAGATACCCTGATTATATGTTCTGAATAAGGTTTCAAACCGCTGCTCCAGGGTATTGGCTGATAAGGGACTTACTTGATTAAAAGTGCCAGTCACAATGCAGTTCTTCTTGGTGGCTATGAAAATACAAAAATTTTGATCGTAAATTATCTCTATCGGCCAAACTAAATTACCCGGTGGCAAATTTTAATGGCTAAAAAATTCCGACACCGCTTTTAAACTGAACTAACATCTATCACTAGTGTAGGATCGGGAGCTTTTTTTGAACCGCCAGGCTGCAGCAAGCGCAACTGCCACCAAAGCGCCAATGATCCAGTACCGGTAGCCGGATCTGTACAAAGGATCATTATCACCCATAAGTGTCATGCCCGCCCAGAAATAAGGGTGAGCCAGCGCGTCATCAGACCCGATATGCGCCCGTTTCGCCCGCCGGAGCGCTTCTCCCTTGGGCAGTCCGCGCGAAAGGTTTTTGTAAAACTCCGTAATGATGTCTGCACTCGCCTTCTCATCGATCTTCCACAAACTCATCACCACCGAGGGACAACCTGCATACATAAAACTATGGGCAAGCGATATCACCCCTTCGCCTCCAACCCAGTTGCCTGTGCCGGTTTCACAGGCCGTTAGTACCGCCAGGTCGGCATTTAACGGCAAACCATAAATCTCGTAAGCATGCAAATAACCATCATCCGCCTCGGTTGAGTCTGAACGGAGCGGCTTGGCCATGAAAAACTTCGACATCAGCGGAGTAGTATTGTTCACTTCAGCATGCGTTCCCAGGTGCAGAATCGAATAGTTGCCATTCACATTTTTGATCACCGATTCCCTCGCCTGTTGTTCCGCAAACAGATCATGCTGCACATGCTGCCCGATCTGGTGTACCGCCATCAGCGTAAACGGTTGTCTTAATAATCTCAGGTAATAGGGATCAGCCGCTGAAGAATCGGCCAGCTCCTGCTGATAAGCGGCCTTCATCTCGTCGGTAAAAACCGGAGCCATCAGCAACGCTTTCTGATCGGCTTTACGTTTCACCGATTTAACCAGCATGGCATTGGTGGCAGAGAGCTGGTAACTGATATTGTATTTGTTCAGCAGGAAAGCCATGTCACTGAAATGCTTTGCCGATGAATCTCGGATCAGTAATTCCAGATTCAGATAAAACAATTCCCCATCGGGAATAACCAGCAAATTCTTCCCACTGATATTTTTCTCAACCGGCTGTATCAGCTGCTTATACAACCTATAAGCCGGATCACGGAACGAGTCGGCATCCAGATTATACAGTTCCCGCAAGGCAGCAATATCCTTTTCAACTTTGCGCCCAAGGCGATGCACCTGCAAGCGTTTTTCACTCAACATAAAAATGAACACATACTCATCCGTCACCACATACTGCAACAAGGTCTGATCCTGCTTTTTCAGGAATTGCTGTATCGATAAAATACTGGCGGGTTCCAGATCATATTTGATTTTGGCGGATGGATCTCCCTGCGCAATCAGGCTGTCCTGGAATTTCCGGTATCCTTCTATTGCAGCCGTCAGCTGAATAAGCAGTGAATCATTCTTTGTTTCCGCGTCGAGATACCGCGCATTGAGCGAACCGATCAGCTTCCGCCAATACAGATCGCGATCTGAATTCGTATTATTTTCAGCACGTGCCAGATCCGCCAGCATGTTATTGGCCGACAGTCTTAATAAAAGTCCCTTACTGCGTTCTGCATATTCAAAGGCACGGTGCAGGTAAGCGGGCTGTTTCGTTTTCTGATACAGTTCCCAACAGGCTTCTATAGCCGAATTATAAATTTCCCGATGCTTTGCCGAAAGCTGCATCACCGAAGTTTGTGTGCGCAGGGCCGGTAAACTTTTGGAAAGGAATCCGCCATAGCCGCCGGCCAACTGCAGCAATTCTTCCAACAAGTACTGATCGCCGGTCTTTTTATACAGGGCTTCCAGTATCGCGGAACGGGTTTGCAGATACTGAATGATAAAATGATTGTAGGGCAGTTGCTCTATCCAGCCCTGGCCCGGTTTCCATCTCTGTCCGTCACCTGATTCTGCCCTGGTCTTCAATTGAAGCAATTCAATAAAACAACTATCAGAAAACTGCAATGCCTGCTCGTATTCTTTGTTCACCAGATAGGCGCCCGCGATCTTGTGCAGCTGACCTGCTATAACGATATGTCCGGCCGGATAACTGCTCCTGTATTGCACCAATACGCCCTTAAACAGCTCCAGGGCTTCGGCCAGGCGTCCCATTTGGGCATAGGATTCCCCCAATGTACTACGGGTAGCCTGAACGATCCCGTTATTGAGTATTCCCGCTTTGCGATTGTTCTCCAGGGCACGCTGATAATATGCTGCCGCTTGTTTATAGTCATTCTTCTGGTAAAACAGATCCCCGTACTGCGTTTCCACATAAGCCAGGTTCTGCCAATCTTTTCCATCCAGTTTTTGTTGCAGGGAATAGGCCAGATTATACAGACTATCTGCTTCCGCATGCGAACCCGTCATCATTTTCATATTGGCGAGATGGGTCAGCGGTCTGACAATCCCCACGCTTTCGGCGCCGAAGTTGACTTCGTGTAAACGCCTGGCCTTGTCGTAATAATCCAGCGACAACTGGTATTCTCCAATGCCCTGGTAAAAACTGCCCATATTATTGTAAGCGATGGCCAGCAGCTGTGGATTCTTAGTTCGCGCATAATCCAGTTGCGTAATGCGAACCATCTCCTGCTTGTGGTAAAGCGCCTCATCATACCGGTGCATGGTTTCATAAAGAATGCCCATATCATTGTGCGCTAGTCCCCTATTGGGATGATCGGGCGACAGATGCCTTTCTGCCAAACGAATGAGCTCCAGTCCATATTCTTCCGCACGGGAATAATCACCCGCATCATGGGCGATGAACATCAGCGACTGATACACTCCCAACAATTGGCGCGAATCCTGTCCGTAAAGCGATTCGGTGATCCGTTTCGCTTCCAGCGCGTACTCCATAGCCCGACCAAAATCCTGCTCCACCAGCAATAACCAGGAGAAATTTTTGTAAACCGAAGCGTAATAATTATTGGGGCTGGCTTTTTTGTCGATTTGCGCCAGGGCCTGCTCAAACAGCTTTCGTGCTTTTGCCGATTCCTGGTTGTGAATGAAAATCTGTGCTTTTTTGTCCAGCGCCGCTACCCTCGCCAAACTGAAGTTCGGAAGCCGGGAAGCGGCTTGCACTGCCTGTTCGATGGCTGCCAACCCGGGTGCCAATCCCTTTACGGCCCAAATCATATCGGCGCGGTGAATCTGTGCAAACGCCAGACTGTCGATTAAACCCCGCGACTGATATTGGGCAATGGCTTTGTCAACATAAATAAAGGCGCTGTCGTAATTAAGTTCTTTATACGCATCGATCGAGCGGCTCAAATCGTCCTGGGCCACAAGCCCTTGGGCTGCCAGACAAAATAATATGACAAGTAGCCGGCATCGCATTATCGATCATCTGATTTTTTGAGCCGCTTCAAAAGTTTGGTTGCATCAGGATTATTGGGAATGGTTTGCAGCCATTTGATGGCCTCGGACACCTTGTTCAGGCGCAGATAAGCGAGCGACAGATACCAGGCAGATTTATGCTTCCAGCGACCGCTTTTCTCCGCAACAGGTAGCAATTGCCGGATGGCTTCATTATATTCATCCTGGCTCAGATAAGCGATGCCCATATAATAGCGAAGGGTATCCGACGGCGCGTTGGTGGCGCTGAGTTCCTTCCAGATCTTCAATGCCTTTTTGTAATCCGCCTCCTTATAACTCACCATGCCATCGTAAAACTGGTAATTCTGACTACTGCTCATGGTTACCGGCAGACCCGGATCTGGCTGGAAATACTGAATGGCCAATGATTGCGGATCCGTACCCGGACGGTTCAGAAACCAAAGCGCAACAAAGAACACCACCGCAGCGGCCGCCATCCACGGTCGGAATAGGGATCGCGTTTTTCCGGTTTCACTGGCAGGCATTTGCTTAACTGCCGCGGGCCCGGCGGATTTCTCCTTCAGGAAAGCCCCCACTTCTACGGTAGCCATCAGTTTTTGTTGCAGCTCCACCTCCGCTTTCAGGTCCGGATCATTTTCGATGCGTTGTTCAAATGCCGTCTTCTCAG
>DATCJQ010000061.1:0-7023 GCA_036562745.1 Flavihumibacter sp. | reverse complement strand
GTTATGATGTGGTGAAAAGCTGTATCGTAAACGATCGTGGGATTCATATCTGTAAAAGCATGATCGCCTGGCTGCGTTATTCCAATGGCGAAACCCCTGCCCTTGCGGGCGTGAAAGGCGACCATTTCGTGGGCGACTACTACGTGAAGTTCAACGATGCCTATAAAGCTGAGGTGGAAGAACTGGTGGCGAAAGGCATGAGCAAAGAAGAGGCCGAGAAGGAAGCGCCCATCATGAAGGAAGCACAGCAGATGCTGGTGGACTGGGAAGCCGGCAAACCCGAAGTGATTGAACTCTGGAAACAGATGAACGGCTGGGTTTACGAGGGATTTGATGCCACTTATGCAGCCATCGGCGCGGATTTCGACATCACTTATTACGAAAGCAATACCTATCTGTTAGGAAAGAAAACCGTACAGGAGGGATTGGAGAAAGGCGTTTTCTACAAAAAAGAAGATGGCAGCGTGTGGATCGATCTCACTTCAGACGGGCTCGATCAGAAACTGGTACAGCGCAAGGATGGTACCTCGGTTTATATCACCCAGGATATTGGTCTGGCCCAACAGAAATACGAGGAGTACCAGATGGATCAGAGCATTTATGTGGTGGGCGATGAACAGAACTACCATTTCAAGGTGCTGAAGCTGATTGCTGAAAAACTCGGACTTCCCAAAGCCGACGGTATCTATCATCTCTCCTATGGTATGGTGGAATTGCCCTCGGGTAAAATGAAGAGCCGCGAAGGCACTGTGGTGGATGCCGATGATCTCGTAGACGAAATGATTAAGATTGCCGAACACCATACCCGCGAGCTGGGCAAGGTGGAAGGTTTCTCCGATGCTGAACTGAATGAACTCTACAATACCATTGGCCTGGGGGCGCTGAAGTTTTACCTGCTGCGGGTGGATCCCCAGAAGAAAATGATCTTTAATCCGGAGGAGTCCATCGACATTCACGGATTTACCGGTCCCTTTATTCAATACACGCATGCAAGGATCAAATCTGTTTTGCGTAAAGAAGCATTGTCGGACGATATCAACTGGATGGAAGAACCCCTCCTGCCCCTCGAAAAATCGATGCTGGTGCATCTGGAGCAGTTCCCCTCAGTGATCGAGCAGGCTGCAGCGGAGCATAACCCCTCTGCCCTGGCAAATTATATCTATCACCTGGCCAAGAATTTCAACTCCTTCTATACCGTTCATCAGATCAGTCGTGCCGAAACCCCGGCCAAAAAGGAACTTCGGTTACGCATAGCTGTTATGACGGCGCATGTGATTGCGGCGGGAATGGGAATGCTGGGAATCAGAGTGCCGGAGAAGATGTAGAAGAGGGAAGGGGAATGGAGAAGGGAGAATGGAGAAGGGAGAATGGTGAAGGGAGAATGGTGAAGGGAGAATGGTGAAGGGAGAATGTATAAAATGATTAAGGCTGTAGACTTAAATTTGGGAAAATTAAGTCTGCAGCCTTAAAAATTATAAAATTAAGTCTGGAGCCTAAAGTCGTTTCACCCTTCTTGTTTGCTCCCTATCCTCACCCGCAATGTATCCTTGTCTGCTTAGTCTCCTTGTCTGCTTTGTTCCCTCGTCCCCTTTGTCCCCCTTGTTTCCTTCGTTCCCCTTGTCTCCTTCGTCCCCCTTGTTCCCTTCGTCCCCCTCGCCTGCCTCCTATAGCCCAAAGCCCGTTCTCTTCTCCTTCAGTCGGGCAAGGGAAGGATCCATCTGGATCGCTTTTTCACAAAGATTTTTACCCTTGTTTTCATCGCCCTTCTTGATATGGGCCACGCCCATCATATACACGGCGCGGGCCTGGGCAGGATCGATGGCCAGCATGCGATCCCAGGTGCTGATGGCATCGCCGATTTTGCCGGAATAGTAATATGCTTCACCCAAACTGAACAAGAGTTCCAGGTCTTCGGGTTTGTTCTGCAATGCTTCCACGTATAAGGGAATGCACTTGTCAAACTCTTTATTACCGTAATAACTGTTCGCAAAATTTTCAAGGAAATCGGGGGTGCGCGGATGTCCGGCTGCCAAAGATTTATTGAACCATTCGATAGCACGGGGCTCATCGGGAATGGCCGAGAAGGTCATGGCTGCCTCATACATCCATCTGGCATTGGTGGGATCGAGGCGCAGCGCCTGCTCATAACAGCCGGCAGCGCGACGATAATTGCTCATCTCGATATAGCAGCGGGCAGCCATAAAGGGCAGCTGGGCATCGGAGCTGTCTCTTTTCCAGGCCCGCTCAATATTTTCCAGGCAGCTACCGTACTGTTGCAGTTCGTAGTGTGCTTTGGCTGCCAGGTGGTCCATCGGCGCTTTGGAACCCAGCGCCCGGGCCTGCTGCACCAGCATGATGGCATCCTGAAACTGACGGGTCTGCAAATTCAGCTCGGCCAGCTGACGCATCAGGGCCGTATCCTTTGGCGTAACATTCAGTAGTTTCTTGTAGGTTTCGCGGGCAATCACATAGTAACGAAGCTCCAACGCGGTGGATGCCATTCCACGCAAGGCTTTGGGATCATCATCATCAAAGCTAACGGCCTGCTTGTAATATTGATAGGCGGGAAGAATTTGTCCGCGGGAAACGGACTCATCACCTTTTTGAACGTAATACGAGATACTGTCTTGCTGGGCCTTTGCATAATGAAAGGTTACCATGCAAAAGAGGATGGTTATTAACGGTTTCATAGATGTTGGACGGTGGTAGCCCACCTTTACTTAAGTATTATTGCTCCTAACGGAGGAAGATGCAGATTTATTTCAAATTGTTTATTTTTTTTATCTGTTGGGCTTACCCTGATATCCGGATTGAAAACATCGCCGGTTCCCCAATAGTTCGAATCGTTACTGTTAAAGATCTCCTTCCAGGCGCTTTTTCCTTCGGCAATGAGTTTCCAGTCGCGCCGAACCGTAGGCGTCATGTTCAACACAACCAGCAGATCATCTTCGGGATTCGTCCCTTTTCGGCGATAAACCAGCACTGATTCGGCGCGATGATTCAGATCCACCCATTCAAAACCAGCCGGTTCAAACTGCTTCTCATAGAGAGCAGGCTCTTCGCGCAGCAGGTGACAGAGCGCTTTCACACATCGCTGCATGCCCGCATGGCTGTCGTATTGCAGCAGTTCCCAGGGCAGCTCCGACTTGTAATTCCATTCAACAGTTGTGCCGAATTCATTGCCCATGAACAACAATTTTCCCCCGGGATGCGTAAACATATAGGAATAAAGCAGCCGCAGGTTGGCGAATTTCTGCCACTCATCGCCCGGCATTTTGTAAATCATGGGACTCTTACCATGCACCACTTCATCATGACTCAGGGGCAGCATAAAGTTTTCGTCGTAGAAATACATCATGCTAAAGGTGAAACTGTCCTGCTCGAACTGGCGGTAGAGCGGATCCATCTTAAAATATCTGAGCGTATCGTGCATCCACCCCATCATCCACTTCATTCCGAAACCCAGTCCGTCTTCCCAGGTTGGACGTGAGATCCCCGGCCAGTCGGTAGCTTCTTCCGCGATGGTTTGCACATCCGGAAAATCGCGGTAAATGGTTTCATTCAGATCCTTGATAAATGCGATGGCTTCGAGATTGCCGTCGCCGCCGAATTCGTTGGGTTCCCACTGGCCATGACTCCGGCTATAATTCAGCTTAAGCATGGAGGAAACGGCATCCACGCGCAGACCATCGGCATGAAACTGATCGAACCAGAAACGAGCGCTGCTGATCAGGAAAGATTTTACCTCACCCCTTTTATAATTGAAGATATAAGAATTCCAGTCGGGATGATAACCCTTACGCATATCCGCATATTCGTAGGTGTGTGTGCCGTCGAACATAAAGAGTCCGTGCGAATCATAGGGAAAATGTGAGGGTACCCAGTCGAGTATTACGCCGATCCCTTCCTGGTGCAGGGCATCGATCAGCGCTTTGAATTCCTGCGGCGATCCGAAGCGCGAAGTGGGAGCAAAATATCCTGTTCCCTGATAACCCCAGCTGCCATCGAAGGGATGCTCCATTACTGGCATGAACTCCACATGCGTGAAGCCCATCTCCTTAACATAGGGCACCAGGCGCTCGCGGATCTGGTCGTAGGTATTATAGGATTCCTCATCGTGTTTGTTCGGACGCATCCAGCTTGCCAGATGCACTTCGTATACACTCCAGGGGGCATTGAGGGCATTGTGTCTGCTGCGGGTTTTCATCCATTCGGAGTCCTGCCATTCGTAATTCGTTTCCCAGGTGATGGAAGCGGTACGTGGACGTTTTTCCCAGAATCTTGCGAAAGGATCACCCTTATCCTGTTCAATCCCTTTGTAACCTTTGATGCGGTACTTATACACTTCCCCCAAACCCAGGTAGGGAATAAATCCTTCCCAAACGCCACTTTTGTCCCACCGCGGGTAGAGTTCGTATTCATAGTCCCTCCAGTCGTTGAAATTGCCCTTCACCGATACGCTTGAAGCATTCGGCGCCCAGACCGCGAAATAGATGCCCCAGGTATCCAGCACCCGGATGGAATGGGAACCGAATTTTTCATACAGTCGGTAATGCGTGCCCTGCTGGAAATTGCGTATGTCTTCATCCGAGAGCAGGGAATAATTCCAGACCTTTCGGGTAGTATCTATGAAATTTTCTTTTTCGTAGGAAGATGCGGGTTTTGAAGGCATAATTGAAGACATTGTGTTTAAAATTAAGGCTTCGCAGGTGGTTTAAAAAATCCGTATTAACGCGTTTTTATTGATGAGCGGTTGTGATCTGTTATAATTAATTCTAAATTTTGTTTGACCCAACAAGTAGAACACGCCACACGACTATGAGAAAAAGCCTTATCCTGCTGATAGCTCTGTTAGTTTCAGCGGCAGCCTATACCCAAACGACCGAGATCAGGGGACAAATTGCCGATACCTCGGAGAAGAAGCCGCTGGCCAATGCCGTGGTGGCCCTGCTTAGCAAAGACTCTGTTCTGCTTCAACATACCCGCACCGATGCGGAGGGTAAATTCAGCCTGAAAGCCAAAGACGGGGCTGCTCTCCTGCTCCTGGTCAGTTATCCCAGGTTTGCCGATTTTCTGGATCAGATTCATCCCGCCGGTGCGCTGCTTGATTTGGGTAAAATCAACCTGATTAAGAAGTCGACCCTGTTGGAGGAAGTGATTGTATCGCAGCGGATCGGGGCCATTCGGATGAAGGGCGATACACTCGAGTTCAAGGCCGATAGTTTTGCCGTACGCCAGGGTGCCACCGTGGAGGAATTGCTGAAGCGATTACCCGGACTCCAGGTTAACCAGAAAGGAGAAATCACCGCCCAGGGCGAAAAAGTGCAGAAAGTGCTGGTGGATGGCGAGGAGTTTTTCAGTGACGATCCGGCGGTGGTGACGCAAAACCTCCAGGCCGATGCCATCGATAAAGTGCAGGTCTTCGATAAAAAAAGTGAACAGGCTGCATTTACGGGTATAGATGACGGTGAGAAACAGAAAACCATCAACCTCACCCTGAAGGAAGACCGGAAAAAAGGTTATTTCGGGAAAGCCAAACTCAGTGGCGGACTGCCCCGTTATTTCGAAAACGATGCCATGATCAATATCTTCAAAGCTAAAAGGAAGATTGCGGCCTACGGAACCATGTCCAACACAGGCAAGGCCGGGTTGAGCTGGCGCGATAACGATAAATTCGGTGGCGGATCCAGCCATGAATACAATGAGGATGAAGGATATTTTTACTCCTATGCCGAGCAGGATGAATTCAATACCTGGGGCGGACAATACAATGGCGAGGGATTGCCGAAAGCCTGGACTGCCGGGGCGCATTATTCCAATAAGTTCAATGCCGACAAGACCCAGGTCAACGGAAACTACCAGTTTTACAAGCAGAATATCGATAACGAGGGAGCCACGACCAATCAGTCGATTCTGGCCGATCGTCTGCTCTATAGCAATAGTACCCGCAAGACAGCCACGATGAACCTCAAGCACCAGCTATCGGGTTTTTATGATGTGAAGCTGGATTCACTGACGAGCCTGAAGGTAACCGTAAACGGATTACAGGCCAGTGCCCGGAACTCATCCGCATTCAGTTCGGAATCGCTGGATGATGATCGCGTGTTGATCAATAACCAGGATCGCCGGCTGAGTTCCGAAGGTGATCGCCAGCAATTAAGAACCTCGGCTATCCTTCGCAGGAAATTCATGAAGACGGGCCGTACTTTCTCCCTGAATCTTGAACAACAATATCAGAACAATGATACCCGCGGAAACCTCTATTCAATAAACCGTTTTTTCGATGAAAACGGCAATATAGCCAATTCTGATACCGTGGATCAGATCAAGAGTAATTATACGCAATCGAATATCTGGTCGGCACGCGTGGCCTATACCGAGCCCATTTCCAGGAAATGGTTTTTCGAAACCAATTACGGTTTACGCATCAACAACAGTAAGGCCCTGCGCAGTTCCTTTGTGAAGGATTTCAACGGCAAATACGAAGTGCTCGACAGCCTGTTCAGCAGCGATTATGCGTTTGATTTTACCACGCACAGCGGTGGACTCAATTTCAGGTTCAATGGCTCAAAAATTACGGCCTCCTTTGGGTCGAATATCAATTTTGCCAAATTCCACCAGAATGACCTGGTGAATGACACCGCTTATCAGTACCATTTCACCAATTTCTTTCCGAAGGCGAGTATCCGTTTCAAGATGGGCTCCCAGCGCGGATTAACCCTTGCCTACAATGGCAACACCAATCAACCAACACTGCAACAACTGCAGCCAATTCTGGAGAATACGGATCCGTTGAATATCCAGGTTGGTAACCCCGACCTGAAACAGGAATTCAGACATAATATCCGCATCAACTATAACGATTATAAAGTGCTCACCAATCGGAACGTATTTGTAAGCGGTAGCGTGAATTTCGTAGACAATGCAATCAGTCGCTCTGATGAGGTGGATGAGCAGGGCCGCCGACGGTACAGTTATGTGAATGTCGACGGTAACATTAATTACAATGCTATGGTTGGGTAC
>DATCJQ010000446.1:0-12459 GCA_036562745.1 Flavihumibacter sp. | reverse complement strand
GATCAGGCCTACTATATCATCCGGAACCAGCTCAACGAGAAAGAAGCAGCCCTTCGCGCCAAGATCAAGGAAAAGGATCAGCTCGAAGTATCACTCGGCGCCATCAAGGATCGCCTGAATGAGCTCAAACTGCAACTGGCCGGTATGAAGGAAAGACTTCAGGTGGAGTTCCGCATCAACCTCGATGATATCATTGATCAACCGCGCACAACCGAAACACCGGTGGAAGAGCTGCAGGAGAAAGCAGAACGGATGAAAAAACGCCTGGAGAACCTGGGTGAAGTAAACCCCACTGCCATCGAGGCCTTCACCGAAATGAAGAAACGATACGAATTCATCCTCGAGCAAAAGAACGATCTGGTAACAGCCAAGGACAGCCTGCTGCAAACCATTGCCGAGGTGGAATCCACCGCCAACCAGAAATTCCTGGATACCTTTAACCAGGTGAAGGAAAACTTCATCAAGGTGTTCAAAGCCCTGTTTACCGAGGAAGACCAGTGTGACCTGATCCTGGAAAATCCCGAAAACCTGGCCGAGACCGGCATCGATATCATTGCCAAACCCAAGGGTAAACGTCCGTCATCCATCACCCAGCTGAGTGGTGGAGAGAAAACCCTTACGGCTACAGCCCTGCTGTTTGCCATTTATCTGATCAAACCGGCGCCCTTCTGTATCCTGGATGAGGTGGACGCGCCGCTGGACGACGCTAACGTGGGCAAATTCACTAATATGATCCGTCGTTTTAGTGAAGAAAGCCAATTTATTATCGTTACACACAACAAAATGACCATGAGTTCCGTTGATGCCATATATGGTGTGACCATGCAGGAACCGGGAGTAAGTAAATTAGTGCCCGTAGATTTTAGAAACTTGAATTAAAAAATATATATTTAAGTATTAGTAACCGTCCAACCTGTTAAAGCATCTCCGAAAGGAGGTGCTTTTCTTTTTGCCGCAGAGCAAAAATTCCTGCCTTAAAGAAAGAGATAATAGGGACGAAGCAGCTGCTGAAACCGGTCGCTGTATTCCCCTGCCCGGCGAATTAATATGGTTTCCGCTTCCACAACTCCAGAGCCAGTCCCAGCATCCTGAAACAAAAGCATCGCACGGAAGGGCCGGTGTTTTTCCGTCTGTTTTACATCGGCTCTCCGGATGATGCGGAGCCCCGATCCGGCGGCCCTGTCTATCAGTTTGTCCGCCCGTTCAAAAGGAATCAATACTGCAAGGAGCCCACCGGGCATAAGCAGCTTTTCGGTTAACCGTACCAGTGAGTCGAAATCCAGTTCGGATTCATGTTTGGCCAGGTTCTTACCCGGGTCGGGCGATCGCAGCGACTGTTCAAAAAAGGGTGGATTGCTGAACACCAGATCGTAGTTCCGCTGGAACGCATAGTTCAATGCATCTCCATGTATTATCCGAAGCAATGATGCCCATGGAGATGCCGCCAGGTTTTCCCCCGCCTGTGCTGCGGCAGCCGGATCAATTTCCAATGCATCAATCGCACTCAGCTTTCCGGTTTGTGCCAGCATCAGCGTAAGCAGCCCCGTACCTGCTCCAATATCCAGCGCGGTTGTAAGGGGATGGCTCTCCAGGTATTCGGCCAGCCAGGCGCCAAACAAACAGGCTTCGGTACAAACCTTCATGGAGCAGGCCGACTGCTCAATAGTGAATTGCTTAAACTTGAAATAACTGTTCGCCAATTTCCGGGTATTTGAATCACCAACTGGCCCTTGCCGTGGGCGTAACGCTGAGCGGTGCAAAATCACCTGCTTCATATTTGTAATAAGCAGCCAGGGCAATCATGGCCGCATTATCTGTACAGTATTCAAAAGCGGGATAATAGGTATTCCAGCGATATTTTTTTCCGGCTTCAACAAGTGCATTACGAAGTCCGCTATTGGCCGAAACCCCACCGGCGAGACAGATCTCCCGGATACCCGTTTCTATCGCCGCTTTTTTCAGTTTATTCAGCAGGATGGTCACAATGCGGTGCTGGACCGATGCACAGATATCGGCCATACGTTCCTCCACGAAACCGGGATGCTGCCGGGTCTGCTCCTGTACAAAATAGAGAATGGCCGTTTTCAGTCCCGAGAAACTGAAATTATATCCGGGTATCTGAGGTTCGGGAAAATGAAAAGCTTTGGGATTGCCGCTCTTTGCGTAGCGATCGATCAGCGGTCCGCCCGGATAGGGCAAGCCCAGCAATTTCGCTGATTTGTCAAAAGCTTCCCCCGCGGCATCGTCCATGGTTTCGCCAATCACTTCCATTTTAGTGGGTGAGTCAACCCGGACAATCTGGGTATGCCCACCGCTCACTGTCAGACAGAGAAAAGGGAAGGAGGGACGGGGTTCATCAATCAGGTTGGCAATCACATGGGCCTGCATATGATGTACGGCAATAAGAGGCTTATCGAGGGCCAGCGCAAGGGACCGTGCAAACTGGGCTCCCACCAGCAAGGCACCGATCAGTCCGGGTGCCTGGGTAAAGGCTATCGCATCCAGATCCGACAGATCGATGCCGGCTTTTTTCAGCGACTGATTCACCACCGGAACAATCTGCTGCATATGCGCGCGACTGGCCAGTTCGGGAATTACCCCGCCAAATTCTTCGTGCACTTTTTGAGACGCAATGATATTGGAGAGAATTTTCCCGTCCTTACACACTGCTGCCGCTGTTTCATCACAGGAACTTTCGATCGCTAATAGTACAGGCATAGATTATTTGCTTCGGATCGCCACAACAGGATCCATTTTTGCTGCTACGGAGGCAGGTATGATTCCCGCCAACACTCCCACAAAAATACAGATGGAAACAGCGATGGTCATGATCTTAATGGAAATCGTAATCGGGAAGCCCATGGCACCGGATATAATCTGGGTAAGAATGAATACCAGGATCAACCCAATCAATCCGCCCATAATACAAAGGAAAGCCGACTCCATCAGGAATTCCAGCATGATGGTGGATCGTTTGGCGCCGATGGCTTTCTTCAATCCGATTTGCGGAGTTCTTTCCCGAACGGTTACGAACATGATATTGGCCACACCGAACATACCCACCACCAGTGAAAGCAGGGCGATGAAGAATCCACCCATATTCACACCGGAGAAGAGCTGGGCAGCAAATTCGCCGAATGCATCCACATCATTTAATGAGAAATTATCAATCTGGGTAGGTTTGATTTTACGGATGGAACGCATGGCGCCCGTAACCTCATCCCGCAGGGCTTTCATCGGAATATGTTCCTTGCCCTGCAACATAATAACAGGATCGGAAACCTCTTCTTTCACAAGTGTACGCAGGAAACCATAGGAAACCAGCATACTGTTATCGAATTCCCAGCCGCCGATCATGGAGGAGCCCTGCTTTTTTATCAGTCCCACCACATTTACATCGCGGTTAAAGAGTTTGACGATTTTTCCCACGGCGCGCTCAGGCCGGCCGAAGAGTTCCTCTGCCACTTTGTAGCCAATCACCGCCGAGTTGCTGGCATAATCAAAATCAGTTTGTTGCAGATAGCGGCCGTCAATAACTTCAATGGTCTGGATATTGCTGAACTCTTCGGTAATACCATACACCCGCACATTATCCAGCTTCACATCCTGGAATTCAATCTTATCCATCCGTTGCAGTGCGAACGCAATATTGGCTGCTTCCGGAACCGCTTTCCGCAGCAGGTGCATTTCTTCGAGTTTGGGAAAGGGGCGGTTCACCAGTTTCCAGTAGGGAATTTGTCCGCTATAATCCCATTTATCAATAAAAATCGTGTTGCTACCCAGGGCTTTGATGTCTTTCTGCACGTTCTGCTCCAAGCTGTTAACCGTTGCCAGCACCCCGATAATACAGAAGATACCGATGGTAATACCGAACAGAGAAAGGAAGGTCCGCAGTTTGTTGGAGCGGAACTCACCCAGTGCCATTTTCAGACTAGTCCCCAGAATTTCAAGGGTTTTACGCATGGCTCAAAAATACTGCTTCCTAAATCAATTAAAATGAAAAAAGAGGCTTAAATTACAAGTAAGCGAGTTCACCCCAACTTGAACCCTACCCGCAAGTTCAGGAGCCCTACCCCAGGCAAATTGTAGCAGAGGAAATTATTTCATCACTTAAATATAATTCCAATGGTTACTACAGAAATTTCCCAGCTTTCGGGAGAGTGCACAAAATGGGTGAACACTCTCCGTTCCAGCAGATCCGCCATTAACGCACTGAAAGAGAAATTACAAAGCCTGTCGCCCAATCTGCATGACAGGGAAAGGCTGAAAGACCTCGAACATCTCCAGAACCAGTTTTACATTCAGCTGATCAACATCCACGATCTGAAACACGCGATTAAGGAACACGACCAGATCGCACAATGGGAGCTCCAGAAAAGGGGTCATGTTTCCGATGCCACCATCGCCACACACGAGGAATTGGCCGATCAGTTCGACCAGCTGATGGGAACGCTCGAAGAAGTAAAGAGCGAATTCAATCGCTTTGTCGAGCAGGGTCTTAACTAAGCACTGCATCTTCCATCTGACAGGTTGCCGTTCCTGGCAACGGTGCCCGTATTTGCAGGAGGTAGTACCTATCACTCACCTTTAAATCTTTCACTATGCCTGCGGAATTTGATACCAATCACGTTAAAAATATTGTCTTATTGGGACATACCGGTTCCGGTAAGACCTCCTTAGCGGAGAGCATGTTATTTGAAGCGGGACTGATCCCGCGTCGCGGAAGCATTGCCCAGCATACGACAGTGGGCGATTTCCACGAGCTGGAACAGGAACGTGGAAATTCCATTTTTTCAAAACTGCTTCATACCCGATGGAGGGGGTATAAAATCAATATGATCGATACTCCGGGATACGATGATTTTGTAGGAGAAGTAATCGCATCCCTGCGCGTGGCCGATACGGGAGTGATGGTACTCAATGCCGCCATGGGCGTGGAGCTCGGTACCGATCTGATCTGGCAATACACCGAAGCATTTAAAACACCGATGATCTTCGCCGTGAACCAGCTCGATCATGAAAAAGCAGATTACGATGGCACCGTGCAGGAAGCCCGCGAACATTTCGGATCCAGGCTGGTGGTGATGCAATATCCCCTGCAACAGGGGGCAGGTTTTCACGAAATCGTGGATGTATTGCGGATGACCCTTTACAAGTTTCACGACACAGGGGGGAAGCCGGAGAAAAAACCGATACCCGATGCCGAAAGAGAAAGGGCGGAACTATTGCATAAGGAACTCGTAGAAGCCGTGGCCGGCAATGACGAAACCCTTATGGAAAAATATTTCGACAAGGGAGAACTGGATGAAGAGGAAATGATAGATGGTCTGAAGAAGGCCATGATCAAGCGTGATCTCTTTCCGCTTTTTTGCTTGTCGGCCGAAAGAAATATGGGCAGTGGCAGGCTGATGGGTTTCATCGATATGGTTTGTCCCAGTGCCAATGAAATGCCCGGACAACCAATTGGTCAGGGTAAACGACTGGATTGTCGCCCCGACGGTCCCACCGTTTTATTCGTGTATAAAACCATGACCGAACCGCATGTGGGTGAGCTCTCCTATTTCAAAGTGTATTCGGGCGTGGTGAAATCCGGGATGGAACTCTGGAACTCCACCACCAAAACGATGGAAAAAATCAACCAGCTTTTTATAGTGGAAGGCAATCGTCGCACAGCCGTGAATGAGCTGGCGGCGGGTGATATTGGAGCCACCCTTAAACTGAAGAACACACGTATCAATCATACGCTTTGTGATAAAACAACCCAGTTCGCCATTGAGCCCATTGAATTTCCGGTTCCGAATCTCAGCATGGCCATCGAGCCGGTTAATAAGGGAGAGGAAGAAAAACTGGCACAGGCACTTCATATGCTGGTAGACGAGGATCCCACCATCCAAATGGAAGTATCTCCTGAGCTGAAGCAAACATTATTGCACTGCCAGGGCGATATGCATCTTTCCGTTATAAAATGGAAGCTGGAGCATCAGCATAAGCTGAATGTAAAATTCACGCGGCCGAAGATTGCCTATCGTGAAACCATCCGGCGCGCTGCCGAAGCACAGTATCGCCATAAAAAGCAATCGGGTGGGGCCGGACAATTTGCGGAAGTACATATGCGAATTGAGCCTTATGTCGAAGGCATGCCGGACCCGGTCGGATTAACCGTGCGCCAGCGCGAGGTACATGAACTGCCCTGGGGCGGCAAACTGGCATTCTTTAACTGCATTGTGGGAGGGGCTATCGATGCACGTTTTCTTCCATCCATCTTAAAAGGGGTGATGGAAAAAATGCAGGAAGGTCCGCTTACCGGAAGTTATGTACGCGACATAAGGGTTTCCGTGTATGACGGTAAAATGCATCCGGTTGATTCGAATGATATTTCCTTCAAACTGGCCGGTCTCCAGGCATTCCGCCAGGCTTTCCAACAAGCCGATCCCCAGCTACTGGAACCCATCGGAAAACTGCTGGTGTATTGTCCGGATGAACTGACCGGAGCTGTGATGGGCGACCTGCAGACCCGCCGGGGTATTGTGGAGGGACTTGAATCGGAGGGGCATATCACCCTGATAAAGTCTCAGGTACCCCTGGCCGAAATGTATGAATACGCTTCTTCCTTACGATCCATCACACAGGGGCGCGCTCGGTTCAAATTGAGTGTCGACCACTATGCGCCTGTACCATACGAATTGCAGAAAAAACTAATGGATGAATACAGTAAAAAAGCTGAACTGGTAGAATAAGAAGATAAGCTGGCATTTCGACGAACAGACACAATGAAATTATTTAGTTGGTCGTTTTAATCCTGTTCCGTTTTTAATCGTACCCTTGAAAATTTTCCACACCTATGAACGAACAGTTGTATTTCAACGACCAGGCTCATATTGCAGAAAAATTCCAACTGATTCAGGAGCATCTTCAGGATACCAGTAAGATGGCCATCCTTAAGATCCGAAACTGGAAACTGGTAGAGCACCTGCCGGAAACCAGCCGGCGATATCAGAAGCATATGAACCAAACCCTATTCAACATTGTTCCGAACGAATTTATTCTTTGTGAAGTCGGATATTATTTCTCTCCGCTTTACAATTAAGTAACTCGAAAAAAAGGGGCCTCACCGAGGCCCTTTTTTATTGCCTGCACGGCACTGATAAAAATACAATCAATTGTTAGTTTTTTATGGCGCGAATTGATACATTCGTTTGATTAACTGTTATTACCAATGAAAGAAGTTTATATAGTGGCGGCGGTCCGTACCCCCATGGGAAGTTTCGGGGGATCACTAAAGGACCTGAGTGCCACCCAACTCGGAGCGATTGCCATTAAAGGAGCCATTGAAAAAGCCGGTATCAGTGCCGACCAGGTGGATGATGTGTTGATGGGATCTGTCATCCAGGCCAACCTGGGACAGGCCCCCGCGCGTCAGGCCGCCAAATTTGCCGGTCTGCCCGACAAGGTTAACTGTACCACCGTAAACAAGGTTTGCGCCAGTGGCATGAAAGCCGTTGCTTTGGGCACCCAGAGCATCCTGCTGGGCGATGCCTCGCTGGTAGTGGCCGGGGGCATGGAAAGCATGAGCAATGTGCCTTTTTACGTGGAGAATATGCGCTGGGGACAGAAATACGGCAATACCACGCTGATTGACGGACTGGCCAAGGACGGCCTTACCGATGTATACGATGGCAAAGCCATGGGAAATGCCGCCGAACTTTGCGCAAAGGAATGCGGTATCAGTCGCGAGGATCAGGACCGGTTTGCGATCGAAAGTTATAAGAGAAGCCAGGCTGCCTGGGAAGCCGGAAAATTTGCCCCCGAAATCGTTCCCGTACCGATTCCGCAGAAAAAGGGCGACCCGATTTTATTCACCCGCGATGAGGAGCCCTGGAATGTGAAATTTGAGAAGATACCCGATTTGCGTCCCGCTTTCCAGAAAGACGGAACCGTAACCGCCGCCAATGCATCTACCATGAATGACGGTGCTGCAGCACTGGTGCTGGTGAGTCGGGAGAAAATGGAAGAACTGGGATTAAAGCCCATCGGACGCATACTTGCTTATGCCGATGCCGAACAGTCGCCGGAATGGTTTACCACCACTCCCTCACTGGCCGTGCCCAGGGCGGTGGCCAAAGCCGGTCTCAAAATGGAAGATATCGATTACTGGGAGCTCAACGAGGCTTTTGCGGTGGTGGGCATTGAAAACACCCGCCGTATGAAACTGGATCCCGCAAAGGTAAACGCGTTTGGCGGAGCCGTATCACTGGGTCATCCGCTGGGCTGTAGTGGTGCAAGAATTCTGGTAACCCTGCTCAATGTGCTGAAATCAAACAAAGCACGCTATGGCGCTGCAGGTATCTGCAATGGCGGAGGTGGTGCTTCAGCCTTGGTGATTGAGAATATTGATTGATCAGCGTGCAAATCGATAGGAATGAAGATTCGAATCGAACCCCTTCAATCTGATCAAAAAGGTTTGCTGGCAGCATTGAGCCGGCAAACCTTTTTTGATACGTTTTATGCCCACAATACCCCCGAGGATATGCAATTGTTTATGGATGAACAATTCACTACAGAACAACTCGAGGCGGAACCGGATCTTCCCGACAATTATTTCTTCATTGCCTGGAGCGAAAAAGACAAGCCCTTAGGATATATGCGTCTGCGGTATTGGGAAAACCAACCCAAAGCATCGCTGCCCCAGGCCCCCAGTCTTGAAATCACCCGGCTCTATGCCGTGAAAGAAGCCATTGGTAAAGGGGTGGGTAAGGAGATGATGCAGTTTGCACTGGATTTCGCCCGCTCTAAAAATTTGGCATGGGTATGGCTGGGAGTATGGGAGCATAACGCACCGGCCATCGCCTTTTACAGAAAATGGGGATTTGAAAAATTCGGATCCCATGAATTTATTCTGGGAAGGGACCGGCAAACCGATTGGCTCATGGCGAAGGAACTGGCCGGAAATCGGTAAATTTGGAGAGCACACAACCTTTTCAGCTACAAACACGTACTTTAAATCACTAAAAATCCTTTATGAAGCGCTTACTGATGTTAACACTCCTGGCAGGGATGGTACTGGGTGCCTGTCAGAAATCCAATGATGATCCGGGCACACCGCCACCACCACCACCCGGGGGTGGAGGCCCAAATAATGATCAGCTCCGCAAAGACTCCGCCATACTCTGGGGTCGGGAATTGTATCTGTGGAGAACACAGATCCCCGCCACCTTCAACGCAAATAACTATGCAGATCCCAACAAAATCATGGAGGCACTCCGCAGGTACAGCAATGAACCCGGATTTACGCAGCCGGTGGATCGCTGGAGCTTTGCCGTGCTGAAAGAAGAATGGGATGATGTGAGCTCGGGTATCGCCGCCGATCTCGGAATGGGCATCTTCTTTAAATCCAACGACGACCTTCGTGTAACCTATGTGGAAAAAGAAGGGGCTGCCGGTAAAGCGGGAGTGGAGAGAAGCTGGAGAATCATCCGCATTAACGGCAATTCCAATATCAATACTTCGGATGCGAGTATCAACTTTATTGTGGACGCCGTATATGGAGGCGATCCCGCTACGATTGAATTCCTGAAACCGGATGGCAATACCGTGGAACTGGAACTGACCCCGTCTACCTACCAGGAACAACCGCTTTTGCTTGATTCGGTATATCAGACCGGAGGAAAGAAAATCGGTTATATGGTTTACAACTCTTTCCTGGGCGACCAGGAGCAGACCAAAGCTGACTTTGCCAATCTTTTTGCCGAGTTCCAGGCCAAGGGGGTGAAAGACATGGTGGTGGACCTTCGCTATAACGGCGGCGGCTATGTGGCACTCTGGGAAGAACTGGCCAATTACCTCGCACCCAGGTCGGCCGAAGGACAGGTGATGTACCGACAAAGCTTCAACGAGCGCTATGATTTCCTCGATACTACCGTGAATTTCTCCAAGAAGGGATCGGTGGACCTGGATAACCTGATCTTCATTGTTTCGCAGAATACGGCATCTGCCAGTGAGGGACTGATCAACAGTCTCACACCGCATATTCCGGTAAAAATTGTTGGCCCCTCCAACTCTCACGGCAAGCCGGTTGGTTATTTCCCATTGTCGGCCCTCGACTGGTATGTGTTCCCGGTTAGTTTCCGCACGGTGAACAGCCAGAATTCCGGCAACTATTTTAACGGATTTGCTCCGGATAGCCGGGTGCCTGACGGGCTGGATAAGGCCTGGGGCGATCTGGAAGAGGATTGTCTGGCCAGTGCCATCCGCTATCTCACCACCGGAAATTTCCAACCGCTGAGTGTGGGCGAGAATCGGGTAACCGAGGAATTCCTGGACAGCTATCGCCGTTTGCCTTCGAAAAAGCTGAAAGTGATGGTGGAAGACAGAAGATCACTGGAGTCGCGCATAGTACCCTAAGTGATCATTTGAACCATAAAAGATTGATTTCTTACTGCAAAAGCCTCCCACCGGGGGCTTTTTGCATAATACGGGTAATTTTTGCGCATTTGCTTACGAACCAATAAATTTGCCACTCGTTTAAAAATTAAAGAATGGCAAGATCAATTGCATTTAGGGAAGCGCTTCGCGAAGCAATGAGTGAGGAGTTCCGTCGTGATGAACGTGTATTTCTGATGGGTGAGGAGGTAGCAGAATACAATGGAGCCTATAAGGTAAGCCAGGGTATGCTGGATGAGTTTGGAGCAAAAAGAGTAATTGATACCCCGATTTCTGAACTTGGATTTGCTGCCGTGGCAGTAGGTGCCGCTCAAAACGGCCTGCGCCCCGTAGTGGAGTTCATGACCTGGAACTTTGCGGTACTGGCTATGGACCAGATCCTGAATACAGCTTCCAAAATGCTGGCCATGAGTGGTGGTCAACTGTCTTGTCCCATCGTGTTCCGCGGACCGAACGGTTCTGCCGGACAGCTGGGTGCACAGCACTCCACTGCTTTTGAAAGCTATTATGCGAATATCCCCGGTATCAAAGTGGTATCTCCCTCCAACGGGTACGACGCCAAGGGGCTGCTGAAACAGGCGATCCGCTACGAAGAAGATCCGGTAATCTTCATGGAAAGTGAACAGATGTACGGCGACAAATCAGAAGTGCCGGATGAAGAATATTATATCCCCCTGGGTAAGGCCGACGTTAAGAAGGCCGGCAGCGATGTAACCATCGTTTCTTTCAACAAAATGATGAAGGTTGCCCTGGGTGCTGCGGCTGAACTGGAAAAAGAAGGCGTAAGCGCTGAAGTGATCGATCTGCGTACTATTCGTCCGCTCGACTGGATGACCATCCTTGAAAGCGTGAAGAAAACCAACCGCCTGGTGATTGTGGAAGAGCAATGGCCTTTTGCTTCCATCTCTTCTGAAATCGCGTATCGTATCCAGAAAGAAGGATTTGATTACCTGGATGCCCCCATCCGCCGCATTACTGCTGCCGATGCGCCCCTCCACTATGCACCCAACCTGGTGGCTGCTGCTCTTCCGGATGTAAGCAGAACCGTTAAGCTGGTGAAGGAAGTGATGTACATGAAAAAATAACAGGTCAGGTTTGTCCTGAAAAGTTTGACAAATAAAAAATCCCGTATGCAAAACATACGGGATTTTTGTTACAGTCTTGTTCCTCTATTTTAGCATACTGCCCACCGTTGCGATGAAGCAATAGGAATAGGCCATCAGAATACCCGCCAGCACAGCGAGCCGGGTGGTCAGTTGCCAAACGCCGATTTCCTGCGTTTCTTTCATAGGATGCTGTAGTTGCTTGTTCATAGGTGAATTTTATTTGGGTACTTCAAAATTATTAAGGGGGAGGGCTTTCGTCAATCCCATTTTTACCCGTTTTTTATCGTACAATTACGAAGCGGATCTCCCTGGCGGAAGGCCGAAAATGCGGGTCGCGAAATTCTGGCAAAATGTTTGCCAATAAGGGGCGCTATCGCTATAATCGGTATTTTTGAACAGGCTGATTGCCATGGAGCGATAGTCTTCCTTAACCAAACGGTAAACCTTATGTCTCAAATCCTGATAATAGACGACGAAAGAGCAATTAGAAAAACCCTGGGCGAAATCCTATCCTATGAAGGTTATAAAGTTGATGAAGCATCCGACGGCGAAGAAGGCCTGAAAAAATTCAAGGAGAAGACCTACGATGTTGTCCTCTGCGATATCAAAATGCCCAAGCTCGACGGCATTGAATTTCTTGACAAAGCACGTGAAGCAAATCCCGATGTTCCCATTATAATGATCTCTGGTCACGGTACCATTGAAACCGCCGTGGAAGCGGTTAAGAAAGGCGCATTCGACTATATTTCCAAGCCACCGGATCTGAACCGTTTGCTGATTACCCTGCGCAATGCCATGGACAAAACCTCGCTGGTTACTGAAACCAAGGTGTTGAAGCGCAAGGTGAGCAAGGTGCAGGAAATGATCGGCGATTCTCCGGCCATTCAACGCATAAAAGACACGATTGAAAAAG
>DATCJQ010000058.1:0-6275 GCA_036562745.1 Flavihumibacter sp. | reverse complement strand
AATTTATTTTACAGTTGTTGCCTTATCGATCAGGAATAACAGGTTGGCTCTGTGCGCCCGGGTGAGTTCATCGGGACTGCTTGCGCCTGCCAGCATGGATTTCACTTTTTTCAATGCATAGAGGGCGGCGGCTTTGGAAGCATTGTCGTATCCGGCTTTTGCGTCTACGATTGCGGCCGCAGCTTTCACAAACTCGGTTTGGAGGTTCTGGCGATAGAGGTTCACCTTGCCGCCCAGATCAGCCTGGAAGATATTTTTCACCAGGTCATTCATCACATCGGCTACCGTATAGGTATTGCCATAAAGACCGCTGTTATTGATACGGGTCAGGGTAACCGGGTGCATGATATGCGCCAGGGTATTCAGCTGAATGCTCGCGATCGTGTTTTGCGGTTTGATATCCTCGGTACCGTTAAAGAATCCAAATCCGCGACGCTGCAACTGCAGGTAGGGGAAGAGGCTGGCATCGGCTTCAAACGCATTCGGCGCGAACAGATAGGTATTGAGGAGCGCCATCGCCTTTTTCTGATAGGCCGCAGGCACCGGAGTGAATGGCTTGCTGTTGTTGCTTTGTCCGGCGAAACTGCGATCCACATACACACCTCCGATATAACGGCTCACTGCATTTACCATTTGCGCGCGTTGCCCCATCAGCTGGAAATAACGCGTGCGCAGTTCGGCATAACTTTGTCCGGGTTTGGCAAAGCGCGATTGCAGTTTGGGTAGCATGCTGTTCACGAGCTTGAGACGATCTTCCGCATAAGCCACCATATCGTTACTCATATCATTGATCATCACGCGGGGATCGATGGCCTTACCCGGAGATCTCATATCATCCGCATCATTACCGAAAGCCAGTTTGGGATCGGTGCTGCGTTCGAGGATTTTTTTGAGACCGGCTTCTTCTTCCGCCTCGCTAAAGGGAGTATAACCATATTGAATAGCCCAGATATCGTAGGGTCCAACCTTGGTGGTATAGTAATCGCCCTGTTTAGCGCGGTTGCTGTTTACGTTTACGGAAGGATAATCCATTACAGACCCCTGCAGACCCAGCTTACGGGTGATGGACTGATCGTGAACTTCAGTGGGACTCAGCATCTGGCTGGCCTTCATGTTGTGGTTCAGTCCCAGCGTGTGACCCATTTCATGCAGAATCAGGTAGTAGAGGAATTGTTTGTGCAACTCCTTCACTTCGGCTGTTTGCTTTTCTTCATCATCCAGTGTGGAGATGGTTGCGAGGCCGGTTTGGAACTGCATCGACAGTTCAGTAGCCAGATTACAGTGCATGTATTTTTTCTGTCCGGCTATTGCAAAATGTCCGGGAGTTTTGGTGGCTTCGATGGCCGCTATGGGATCATCCCAGGGCATTACGGCAGGCAGGCCTCTGAGACCATCACCCATCAGATCATCCTGAATTGCGATACCGGCGCCGGTTCTCCATTCTACCGTAATATCGGCTCCGAGTATCTGACCGGTACGCGGATTGATAAAGCTCGGTCCGATTGCACCATAAGGCGGATTGGCAGAACTTACCCAACGAATCACGTTATAGCGGATATCGGCGGGATCCCAGTCTGCATCATCCGGCATTTCCTTCATCACCACGGCATTTTTGAATCCGGCGGCTTCGAAAGCTTCATTCCATTTTTCTCCGGCTTCCTTGATAATGGGACGCAGTTCAACCGGTGTGGTGTTTTCAATCCACCATACGATGGGTTCTACCGGCTCACTCACCGCGGCACTGGGATCTTTTTTCACAAGATTCCAGCGGCTGATGATATCCTTGTAAGGCGTGGGAGATGTTGAAGTGAGATCGTCAATCTCGGCACCGAAATATCCCACGCGCGGATCGTCGCGACGGGCGCGGAAATCATTCTGAGGCAATTCGATGAAGGAGTGCTGCATTTTCACGCGCACATAACGTGCATCGGTGATATCCTTACCGCCACCGTTGAAGGGCATGGGGTTATCGTAGGCAAGCTCAACAATTACATCGGTATTGTTCGGGAAAGAACGCACCAGTCCGTATTTGGATTTGGCGGGACTCAGATTCCCCAGGTTGAAATACATGCCCGGCGGAATTCCCGGAGGCATCAGGGGTTTTACCGGATCCAGTTTATCGCTGAGCAGGAGCCCATCGGCTGCGATCAGGTAACCCAGACTGTCTTCCACCACGATTTTTTCGGCCAGAACCACGGCATCACTCACGTCCACATTGGCCGCTTTGCTGATGGCGTTGTTTTTATCGTAGTAAAAGTTGGTGTTCACTTCCTTGAACTCCAGCTTGTCGAATGATTTTTCGATTTTGAAGGGGATGGTGGCCCTGATCATATTCTGGTGAAGGAAAAGTTCGGTTGGACCTCCCAGTGAGAAACTCTGGTAGAGGTATTCCTTGCCCAGTTGATCTTTTTTAACGTAGAGTTGAACTGAACCGGTAACCGTATCCTGATAGAGGGTGAATAATCCCTCATGTTTCTTACTGGATTTGGTTTTTTCCTTTACCGTCGGCTTGGCAGGCGGAGGCGGAGGAGTTTTTTTGGCAGTATCAGCTACAGCTGGCGGGGGGTCGTTTTTCTTCCCCTTTTTTTGTGCGTATGTACCGGATGCTAACAGCAGGGCAGCCGGTAACAGGAAGGCTAATCTTCTCATGTAGACGATTTCTGATCAATATCACCAAAAATTCTGCTCCGCTGTTAAAAATTATTTAAGTCCGGACATTCCGGGATAAAAGGCGATTTGAAAGGATGATGGAAGGCAGGCGGAAGGACTGGTGAGCAGCCTTGTTCAGGAGTGCGGTGTTTTGTAATGTAAACCGTATGTTAAAATTATTTTAAGCATTTTCTTTGTAATATGAAATGCTACCCCTATTTTAGCACCGCCATTAAAAAAAAGAAGGTCCACTGTAGACACAGTCGACCTCTAACGATTGCTTGCCATATAAAAAAGTCTTCGAATTCTATCTTTTTTCCTTTTCAGGATTCGGGACAACGGCCTCTACGATGCTTTGCTCTCTAACGATTTGCTTGCCATTTTTTCCGACCTCTAACGCTTGCTTCTGTTTCACTTTCTCTTCGGAAGGTCGGGGCTTTTATCTATCGTCCCGTTTGATGATGTAAAAGTAGTACGCGAAAATTCTTCCCGGAAATCAAAATTTGGCTCTCTTTATTACTCCAAAAAGGATATTTTTGCAGCTAAACCCTTATCCAGCAAGGATTTGAAGAAAAATACTTAATGATGTCCAACCGATCAACCGACTCTCTTTTTCAATTAATAAAATCCCTTCACAAGGCAGAAAAGCGACATTTTAAGCTTTACATAAAGCGGAGTTCGGCGAAAGAGGACCTCAAAGTAGTGGAATTGTTTGATGCGCTGGACAAGCTCCCCGAATACGATGAGCGGGTGCTCCTCAAAAAACTGCCTTCGATCCAGAAACCCCAGCTTAACAATATTAAGACCCATCTTTATAAACAGCTCCTGGCGAGTCTGCGCGACCTGAAAAGTACCGATACTCTGGAGTTGCAATTGTCGGAACAGCTCGACAATGCCCGCATTTTATACAATAAGGGCCTTAAGCATCAATCACTTAAGATCCTGGAACGAGCCCGCGAGATTGCCAAGGCGAACGGAAAGTTCAACTACCTGGCCCAGGTAATCTCGCTGGAAAAAAAGATTGAGACCCTGCACATCACCCGGAGTATTCAGGAAAAAGCGGAAAAACTGAGCCAGGAGGCACTGGAGATCGCCAGTCATATCGACCGGGTGACCCGCCTCTCCAACCTGGCCCTCCAGCTGTATAGCTGGTATACGAAACACGGACATACCCGCAATGAGAAGGATGAAACGGGAATTCGGCAGTTTTTCCGGGAACAATTGCCTGCCGATGCTTTTGAGCTGACCGATTTCTACGAGCGCCTCTACCTGTATCAGAGTTATACCTGGTATGCGTTTATCCGCCAGGATTTTCTGATGTATTATCGGTATGCTCAGAAATGGGTGGATCTTTTCGAGGCAAACGAAGTGATGAAAAAGGTGGAGATAGGTCACTATATCAAGGGCATGCACAACCTGCTGAACGCCCATTTCGACTTACGCAATTTCCAACTCTTTGAAAAAACGCTGCAGAAGTTTGAAGCATTTGCACAAACCCCTATTGCGAACCAACACGATAATTTCCGGATTCACACCAGTATCTATATTAACAGCGCCCGGCTGAACTGGCACCTCATGACAGGTACGTTCAAAGAGGGACTCGCACTGGTGGATACCGTTCGTAATAACCTGGATGAGTACGCGCTGTATGTGGATCCGCACCGGATCGTGGTACTGAACTATAAACTGGCCACACTTTATTTCGGCAGCGGCGATTATAATACCTGTATCGATTTTTTGCAGGATATTATTAATAATACCTCGGCCGACCTGCGGATCGATTTACAATGTTATGCCCGTCTGATGCATATGCTGGCCCACTATGAACTGGGTAATGATGAGATCATTGAATCGCTGATTAAATCGGTATACCGGTTCATGGCCAAAATGAAAAACCTGACGGTGGTGGAAGAAGAAATGTTCCGATTCATCCGCCATTCGTTTGGTGTGTCACCGCGGAAAATGAAACCCGAGCTGGAGAAATTCCTGCACAAGATCAAACATCTCGAAAAAAGCCGTTTCGAGACCCGCGCCTTCGCCTACCTGGATATTATCTCCTGGGTGGAAAGCAAAGTGTACGAAAAGCCAATGTCAACCATCATCTACGAAAAGTACATGGCACAGCGGAAGAGAAGATATAAAAGCTAAAGCGGGCTGGTATGAAAAACCCAGCGGCCGGTCCGGATTTTTCGCAAAGCATGCCAGGACTATCGGCTGATCAGCAGGTCGCGAAAATCGGCTGAATCTCCATTGAACACATTGAAGTCTACCGGTCCGTTGATGCCGTCTACACGACCGGTTTCGCTGTACTGCCAGAATGCCCAGTTGCGTGCGATACGCGGACGGTCTTTTTGCAGATAGTGCGCCACCCAGAGCGGATAGTCGTCAAATTCATCTTTCAGATGGCGGTTATAGAAATCCACATTGGTATAGATGATGGGCTTTACGCCGTAATGCGCTTCCACGCGTTCGAGAAAACTTTTTACTTCGGTACGAAGCCGTGCACTGCTAACGCCATAGGTTTGCTCCACGTCCAGCACAGGCGGGAGATCTCCTTTTTGCAGCTCCACGCGACGTATAAAATTCTCCGCCTGTTGTGCCCCGCTTTTGGGAGCGAGAAAAAAATGATAGGCCCCGCGGGTTAAGCCCACCTCCTTGGCTTTCTGCCAGTTACGCGGGAATTGCCGATCCATATTGCCCAGTCCCTCGGTGGCCTTAATGAAAACGAATCCGATTTTTACATCCTCCGCCTGCATAGCCTTTACGGCCTCCCAGTTGATGCGCTGCTGGTACTTGGAAACATCGATTCCGTGAATCTGAAAATTGGTGGGAATCTCTATGCCAAAATCGGCGTAATGCTCAAAATCGGGTTGTTTAACGGAGAACCACCACCAGGCCAATGCGCCGATCACCGCCACTGTGAGCAGTGCCCACAAATACTTTGCCCCCGGTTCCCGATTCGATTTCTTTTTTGCCATCGGCCGCAAAAATAGGTATTTACACCACCCGTCGGGCACCCGACGGGTACCCGACGGGTGGGAGAAGCTTTGTATCTTTGGGGTATGCCGTTCAATTTTCGCGACTCGCTGAACCTGGCCAGGAAACTTACGATCCGCAGGGCATGGAATGCGACCAAGGTACTCAGCAGTTATTATATCAGTAAGTATAGCGGAAAGGCTGTACAGTGGGGCGTGCCAATATCCATCAGCGTTGAACCGACCACCTCCTGCAACCTCCGTTGTCCGGAATGCCCGAGCGGTCTCCGGGCGTTTACACGTCCCACCGGCATGTTGAAGCAGGATTTTTTCCGATCCACCATCGATCAGCTATATAAGGATCTCTATTACCTGGTTTTCTATTTTCAGGGCGAGCCTTATCTGAATCCGGCTTTTCTGGAGATGGTGAAATATGCTTCCGACAAGGGTATCTATACGGCCACATCCACGAATGCGCATTATCTCACCCCGGAGAACGCCCGAAAAACCGTGGAGAGCGGGCTCGACAGGCTGATCATCTCTATTGATGGAACGACACAGGAAGTGTATCAGCAGTATCGCGTGGGCGGCAGGCTGGAAAAAGTGCTGGAAGGGGCGCGAAATATCGTGCAGGCCAAAAAGGAAGCGGGG
>DATCJQ010000037.1:0-4691 GCA_036562745.1 Flavihumibacter sp. | reverse complement strand
TATTACAAATCTATGGCCCTGTACCTTTGGTCACAGAAAGCGATGTTAATAAGAACATCGGCAAAGCACGCAGCCCCGTATCAGAGGTGTTAAAACTGATTGTTCAGGATTTGTGGCACTCAACCGCTTTACTATCGAAGGGGCTGGTTGATGAAAATTCCTTCCGTCCCAGCCAGTATGCAGTGCTATTATTGCAGGCAAGAACTGCAATGATTAGCGGAGATTGGCAGAGGGCGGTTGAACTCGCTACCCAAATTCTCGATTCCGGCCATTATGAGCTGGATGGGATTCCAAACCTTTTTCAATTGGGCAGTCGCGAAACCATCTGGCAATGGTGGAACGGAACGGGCATCCATGATAAGGCCAACTTGATTTTACCCGTTGCCAGTTCCACCCCCGATTATATATTGAGTCCGCATATCGATACACTATTTGAACCGAACGATCTGCGGCGTCATCATTGGACCCGAAGTTTTAGAATGGGTGACAGTTTGTATTCTTATCCGGTCAAGTATAAGAACTCGGGCCGGCCTTCGGGTTCCTCGAAGGAATATCGGGTGGAAATGCGACTGGCCGAGGTCTATTTGATAAGGGCTGAAGCCTTGCTCCGGTTAAGGAATACAAATCAGGCTATTACCTCCATCAACGCATTAAGGCTTAGAGCAGGCCTTTTGCCACTATCAGCATCCGTTCCGATTGACAGTGCCTGGCATTATTGGTGGCTGGAGAGCCAACGTGAATTTTTTACGGAGGGTTGTCATCGGTTTTTGAATCTGAAGCGACATGATTTACTTAAAGAAAAACTGGCCCGCTCCAAACCTGCATGGAGGGAAGGAGGAGATCTCCTTCCTATTCCCACACAGGAAATACACCTTAACCCTGCACTTACTCAAAACGCGGGATACTGAGAATCATCAATCCTTCATCAGATATATCCCGGTTGGTATATTGTTAAACTCATAAGCCCTTGCGCAAACCCGGAACCCCGAGTCCCAGCAATTAAACATAATCATCGCTTCAGTAGGTGTACCTTCGAAAATCACCGGAGGATAGATTTCCGCAGTCCCTGCCCAATTGTATTCATGCCAGCGGTACACAGGTTCATTGTCCATGCTGCTGGCAATTCCGGATTTTGAGAGCCCCAGGCCGAGCGCAATAAGCAGGGCCAGAAAGCCGGGGATAAAGTTTTTCATGTCAGTTTATTTTGGTTGATCAAATAATAGCCGAACAGACCCGCCACCAGAAATGCCAAATTGAACAAGAGGTGCTGCTTCCAGGACAAGCTGCTGATCACCCCTCCACATGAACATGGAAGATGTTCCATAAACAACAACATCCAGCCGATATAAATGGTGAATACACCCATTAATAACGCCGCAAACAATAAGCCCCATTTACGGAAAGACGGCCGCAACAATATGAGCGCAAGTAATAATTCCAGAATCGGAACCACATACACCAGCCACTCACTAGAAGGCTGCAGTATCGGCGAACGACGCAATGCAATCTGGAATTTTTCCTGCTCCACCAATTTGTTTACTCCGGTATAAACAAACAGGAAGATAAAAGCTGAACTGATCAACTGAACAATGATATGGTGTGAGCCCGTTTTCATGGTTCTGTAAAATTTGCTCAAAAAACTCCTTTTGAATTTGCAAAGCAGGAATCATGAATGTGCAAGCCGGGAAAAAAATAGCCCAGGTCTTAAGGCGTGCGGTGGAATCCGGACGGGTTCGGAGTTAAAATCTTTCGCTTACCCATGTCCGAAAATCAAAATAGGAGAGCAGCTGCCATTCGTATTTGTCCGTTCCGATTTCTTCGATAAGACGCCTGATCTTTCGCGCCTGCGCCTCCGGCATCTGCTTACGGTTCTTATCGGGCTTAGCCTGAATAAATCGCAGAACCAGTTCCTCTGTTTTGAGAAGCGGACGCTTGTCCTTGCGAAAAAATCGCAAATAAGACCGGATCTCGTATTCCAGATAAGCAGTATCGCCCAGTTCATAGTAAATGATCATGTCGAGCAGTTTCACCGCCTTGCATACGAGCCAATTCGGCTGCAACTGGAGACTGTGTAAAACCACAGCGAGGTAATGGTGCGCTTTTTTATAATTCCGTCGCAAATAATAAACCACCCCCACAAAAAAATACAGTTCCCATTGCTTCTCCTCGTTATGGCGCTGATAGGAATCCAGTATGCTTTTGTCGGTTTCCTGCAGCAAGGAAAGGCATCCCTCCAGATCCTGCTGATGCAAAAGCGTGCTCAGATCGGTAATCAAAACGGATTTTCTGATCTGGTAACGGAAGTATTCAGGGTACTCGGCCTGATCCAGTTGCCGGAGCTTGCCTTTGTAATAGTGCATTTCTTCCCATTTGCCTACCCTGCGCAGACTGCTCAGAATGCCATCCAGGGCCAGCAGATAATCCAGCGGCGGATGATCCAGCAGATGCAGATGATCCTCAAACACTTTGTTCAGAGCGCGGTAAGTTTTTATGGCCGATTCAAAATCGCCAATGGTGGTGAGGAAATAGGACTGAAACAATAAATGCAGTTTCTGGGTGGTGAAGCTGTTCTGATGTTTGCCCGCCATCAGTACCAGTTCGCTCAGCATAAGATCATTGAGCTTTTTGCGATCTGCATCGGCCAGAATCTGTCCGCCATGCAGGAGGCGGAACTTCATCATTTCGAAAAGCGCATAATGATCCTGGATATAGTTCAGTTTTTTCAGCAGCTCGCGGGCCTTCATCTGCCGGTCGACCAATTGCTGATCGGTGATATTTGTATAACCGCTGCTGTTCCATCGATCCAGCTCCAACCGGTCGGCTATGTATTGAATGGATGGCTGCTCCAGCTCCTGGGCTTTTTGCCGGAGGCGGCCCAGCCGCTTATCGCTTTCTGCGTGCAGCGATCGCTCCTGCAGCACCCGCACCCGCATTATCCCCTGGTATAACTGGAATACCGGGTCCTTTTTCACCTTCAGCCGAATCAGGCAATCGGTCAGCTGATCCATCAGGTAACGCGATAAACTATCCAGTGCCACCGGCTCAAATTCGGCCTGGGCCTTTATCCTGGCTTCTTCCTCCGTGCAATCATCGGCGGCGAGCAGGTCAAAGAGGCGGATATAGTCCTTCCGGCCATTGCCACCCTCCGCATTCAGTTTGAAATAGCGGCGTTCGGCACCGGACATGGAGTTGATCAACTGCTGAACCGATCTCAGAGACATAACCCAATTTAAGCGGAAGAATCCGGCTGGCCATTGCCCGAGGTTGCATCCAGATTCACGAAAACTTCCGAAACCTAAAATTCTAATATACTGATAAACAATTAAATATAGAAATAAAAGGGTTGATTTGCTGATTTCTGATTTCACGAAATCCAAATTTGTTGGCTTCCTCCTTACCTCTTCGCCTGGTTACATTTGGAAACAACGATCGCAAGTTCTCTCATCCATATAAAAAATATGAAGTCTCAAAAAATCGTAGTTGTTGGCAGTTCCAATATGGATATGGTGGTTAAAACAGACCATATCCCCGTTCCCGGTGAAACCGTTTTGTCCGGCTCCTTTTTCATGAATGCAGGTGGCAAGGGCGCCAACCAGGCAGTGGCGGTGGCCCGTCTCGGTGGCGAAGTGGTTTTTATCTCCAAACTCGGGAACGATCTGTTCGGCAAACAGTTTTCCCAGCTTTTCAGCAACGAAGGCATCGACACCCATCACATACAGTTCGACGAGAACCTCCCTTCCGGCGTGGCGCTGATTACGGTGGACAAGGCAGGTGAAAACAGCATTGTGGTGGCTTCGGGCGCCAATGCCAATTTGCATGATAACGACCTCAAGGGGGCTCTTCCCGCCATCGATGCAGCCGGAATCGTGCTGATGCAGCTCGAGATTCCCATCGAAACCGTGGAATTTGTGGTGAAATACGCTTCCTCCAAGGGCATCTGCGTCATTTTAAATCCCGCACCCGCCCAGGTTTTGAGTCCGGATTTACTCTCCCGGCTGGATATCCTTACACCCAACAAGACCGAAGCGGGAATGCTGGCCGGTATCGAAGTCACCGACCTGGATGCTGCTGCGCAGGCCGCCCAAATCATCTGTCGGAAAGGAGTGAAAAATGTGGTGGTAACCATGGGCTCACTGGGTGCCGTAATCTGTGAGCAGGGGGAAATCTCCTTCCAGTCGGCCCGCAAGGTGGAAACCGTAGACTCCACTGCCGCCGGCGATGTATTCAACGGAGCCCTGGCCGTGGCGCTGGCCGAGGGTAAAAACCTGCGCGACGCCGTGGGCTTTGCCTGTGATGCCGCTTCCATTTCCGTGACCCGGCTCGGTGCGCAATCTTCCATCCCCTATCGCAACGAAATAATTGCCGCTCAACTGAAGCTGGCAGGAAGCTGATAAAACCAAACTCTGATTACTAACCGAATTGCTGCCTATGTTCATCATTCAAAGTTATCCCCTCGCCATCCTGTTCTGCGTGATCACCATGCTTTGCTGGGGATCCTGGGCAAATACCCAAAAACTCACGGCCGGTAAATGGCCTTTCGAATTATTCTATTGGGATTATGTGCTGGGCATTCTGACCTTTTCCCTGCTTGCTGCCTTCACTATGGGCAGCATCGGATCGGAGGGGCGCCCGTTTCTCGAAGACCTTCAACAGGCTTCGGGTGCTAATCTCCTTAGTGCTTTAACCGGTGG
>DATCJQ010000026.1:0-2636 GCA_036562745.1 Flavihumibacter sp. | reverse complement strand
CAGTCGCCCCTTCCTTAAGGAATACATGGAGAAGGGATATATTTCCGAGCAGGAAGTGCCGGAACCTCACTATGTCGAAATCAAGGGTAAGGCCGGGGTTTCAAAAACGCTGGAATATGCCTATGACGATTACTCCCTGGCCCTGCTTGCGAAGAAATTGGATGATACCATCCGTTATCGCGAGCTGATGGAACGGTCAAAATACTATCGCAATGTTTTTGACAAGTCCACCAATTTTATGCGCGGCAGACTCGAAAACGGAAACTGGATCCAGAATTTCAATCCGCAATATCCATACTATGAATACATGTACCGTGAAGCCAATGCCTGGCAGTTATCTTTCTATGTTGTACACGATATGCCGGGACTGATTGAATTGTATGGTGGTGCCAACGCGTTCGAAGCCAAACTGGATTCGCTGTTTACGGTACCCTGGAACCCCACGTATATAGCCCGGAATGTCGAAACCATGGTTGGCCAGTATTGTCATGGTAACCAACCCGACCATGAGGCTCCCTTCTCCTATCATTTTATTGGCAAGCCGGAAAAATCGCAGAAGCAGATCGATAATATTCTGAATAATTTATATGGTATCGGACCCGAGGGGCTGGCACTTTGCGGAATGGATGATGCAGGGGAGATGTCGTGCTGGTATGTATTTGCAGCCATGGGTATTTATCCTTTCTCTCCTGCAGACCCGAATTATATTGTAACTGTGCCGCTCTTTGATGAAATCAAGTGGAAGCTGCCAGGCGGACAAACGGTTACAATTAATAAGGAGGGTGCTTCCAGAGACATGAAGGAAATTCAGCTGAACGGGAAAACCGTGTCGGGTTATTTTGTTCCGCATGATCTTATACGTGAAGGAGGAATACTGACCGTGCAGACCCGATAACTATAACTTTATAAAATTCCACCAAACGATGAAACGTCGCCATTTTTTGCAAACAACCGGCCTGCTGGGTGCAGGGGTAATGTTAAACCGGTTCTCTTCATTTGCAGCGCAGTCGAATTTCCCGGAAGTGCGGGTGCCCCTTGCCCAACGTCGGTTTACCAGCAAAGCCGTGGAAGAAACAATCAAAACTTTTCAGGCCGCTGTAAAAAATCGCGAACTGGCCTGGCTGTTTGGCAACTGCTTTCCCAATACACTCGATACCACCGTTTTTCATGAGGTGAAGGATGGAGTGCCTGACACCTATGTTATTACCGGTGATATTGATGCCATGTGGCTGCGTGACAGCTCCGCACAGGTATGGCCTTATCTCCAGCTGATCAAGGAGGATCCCGCACTTAAGCAGCTGATAGCAGGCCTGATTAACAGGCAGACCCGATGTATCCTCAAGGATCCTTATGCAAATGCTTTTTATAAGGATGCCGACAAAAAAGGAGAATGGGCAAGTGACCATACCGCCATGCAGTCGGGTGTCCACGAAAGAAAATGGGAGATCGATTCACTCTGCTATCCGATACGCCTCGCCTATCATTACTGGAAAACAACCGGAGATACAAGTCCGTTTGGCTCCGAATGGAAACAGGCGATACAAACAACGTATAAGGTATTCCGTGAACAGCAGCGGAAAGAGGGACTGGGTTCCTATCGCTTTCAGCGTACCACCCCTTTTGCCACCGATACCCAGCCAATGAAGGGGTACGGATATCCGGTAAAGCCGGTGGGACTTATATGTTCTGCCTTCCGGCCCAGTGATGATGCTACCGTTTTTCAGTTTCTGATCCCCTCCAATTTTTTTGCTGTTGTCAGCCTGCGTCAGGCGGCCGAAATGCTCAGAACTATTTCGAAAGATAACAGTCTTGCACAATCGCTGGTGGACCTTGCAAATGAAGTAGAAAGAGCCATCAAACAGCATGCGATTGTTGAACATAAGAAATATGGCAAAGTGTATGCCTATGAAGTAGATGGATTTGGTTCCTCACTCCTCATGGATGATGCCAATGTTCCATCCTTACTGTCCTTGCCTTACCTCGGTGCGGTTTCGTCTTCGGATCCGGTTTACAGGAATACCCGGAAACTGATTCTTTCTGAAGACAATCCCTTCTATTTCAAAGGGAAGGCGGCCGAAGGTATCGGCGGACCGCATGTGGGTCAGGACATGATCTGGCCCATGGCCATCATAATGAAGGCGATAACCAGCGACAATGATCGTGAAATAGCCGATTGTATTGAGACCCTTCGAAAAACCCACGGCGATACCGGATTTATGCACGAATCATTTCACAAAGACGACCCCAAAAACTTTACCCGCTCGTGGTTTGCCTGGGCAAATACACTGTTTGGTGAACTGCTCTGGAAGATTTATCGCGAACGAAAACATCTTTTAACATGAATGATTCCATCGTAGTGGGAGTCGACATAGGCGGCTCCCACATTACGGTTGCTCAAATCGATTGCAAAAAGAAAAAGATACTATCAGAATCCTTTGTGCGACGCCCTATAGATTCAGGTGCAGATGCCGGAGAAATTCTGTCCAATTGGACCTGTGCCATAACGGACAGTATTCAAAATGCCGGAAATTCCATCTGTTCAATAGGCATCGCCATGCCCGGACCATTTGATTACGAAGCGGGCATCTCCTACATGAAAAATCAGAACAAATATGATTCCCTCTATGGGCTGAACC
>DATCJQ010000025.1:0-4684 GCA_036562745.1 Flavihumibacter sp. | reverse complement strand
CTGATCCTGCCGCGCATGGCGAACAAACCTGGACGCTTCAATCTTCCTTATATCAACGCGCAGTATATTATCCCGGTGCTGGCACTGATCTTCACTTATCTGTTCTGGGATCGCATTGTGGATGCTGCCACCCATATGGATTCCGAAGGCTATCAGGAGATCCTATTCCTGGTATTCATCCTCGTTGCCTGGGTGATTGCGCTGTTTTCGTTCATACGCAAGTACTCGCTGATCCCCGTGCTGGGTATGCTTTGCTGTCTCTACCTGATGATCGAAATCCCCGCCAAAAGCTGGCTCGTGTTCTTCGGGTGGATGGCACTGGGACTGGCCATCTACTTTGTTTACGGACAGAAACACAGTAAGTTGGAGAAGGAGTCCGCGTAATCCGAAGCTCTGACATCAGTTGGATGAGTATCTAACCGGCTTAACTGATCGGTTCCTATCTTTGCAGTATGAAATTTGAAGTGGGCGACAAAGTGGTGGTTCGTATCACCAATGAAGACGCGGAAGTAGTAGAAATCATCAATGACAAGATGGTGATGATCGATGTGCGCGGCGTGAAATTTCCCGCCTATACCGATCAGCTCGATTTTCCCTATTTCAAACAGTTTTCGAAGCAGAAGCTGGTGCAGGAGAAAAAGCCCGCGCCCAAGACCTATATTGATCAGGTTCCCAGAGAGAAAATCAAACAATTACCCAAACGCGATCCCAATGGCGTATGGATCACCTTCATTCCGAAATTTGAGCAGGATGAATTTGGCGACGACGTGGTGAGCCTGCTGAAGATCCATCTCCATAATCAGAATGATCAGGGATATGCGTTTCGCTACGAGCTCAAATATTTCGGCGAAACGGATTTCGAACTGAAAAACCAGGTGCTCGCGCATCAGGACTTTTACCTGCACGATATCAATTTTTCCGACCTGAACGATAGTCCCTCTTACCATTTTGAGTTCAGTTTGCTCACGCCCGACAAGAACAAAGTGCCATATTACGAAGCCTCGCTCCGGCTGAAGCCCAAGCAGCTTTTCGCGCGGATTCAGCAGATGCAGGAGAAGGGCGAACCGACATTTTCCTACCAGTTGTTCAAGGACTACCCCGATAAAGTGGAGGAGGAGAAAGTAGAGCTGGGCAAACTTGCCGCGGCGGGATACAAACTCTACGAGGTGAGCAAAGCCCGTCAGCACCTTCCGCCGGCGCGGACCGTGGTGGATCTCCATATCGAAAAACTCACCGACAACTGGAAGCACATGTCCAACGGCGAGATCCTCCAGTACCAGGTGGATGAGTTCGAAAAATTCTTCGAGCTGGCCCTGGCGCACCGTCAACCCATGCTCACCGTGATCCACGGCCTGGGCAGCGGCCGCCTCCGCGACGAGATTCACGACATCCTCCGCCATCGCCGCTCCGTGAAGTATTTCGTGAACCAGTACCACCCCAGCTACGGCTACGGCGCCACCGAAATTTATTTCCAGTATTGACTACCCGTCGGGTACCCGTCGGGCACCCGTCGGGTGAGTGATTTTAGCTATTGTTGATTTTCAATTGGTTACATATTCGTGTTTCCGCGTTTGAACGAATTTTACCCGTCGGGTACCCGACGGGTGGGGAGATTTGCCTACCTTTACGGCCTTCTCTCCGCGCTATCGCGCTGCGCTTGCGCATCGAGGAAAGTCCGGACAGCACAGGGCAATACACCGGCTAACGGCCGGGGGACGGGCAACCGTTCACAGATAGTGCCACAGAAAATAACTACCGTCGCAAGGCGGAAAAGGTGAAAACGTAGGGTAAGAGCCTACGGCTTGATCCAGTAATGGACAAAGCGGGTAAACCTTGTATGCTGAAATGCCATGTAAACCGGCGGTTGAGGGCGGCCCGTCCAAACGTGGTAACACGTACGCCGGAGGGTAGGCAGCTAGATCGTGCCAGTAATGGTACGGCGAGATAAATGATAGCGGCCGCGGCAATCAAATGCTGCGGAACAGAATCCGGCTTACAGGAGAGAAGATTTTTTTCGTTGGATGAATCGCTGATCGATGGGGCTCCTCGTCAGGCGGAGCGCTTCGTCGTAGTAGCGCGACGCATTCACAACATCCCCCGATTTCTCGTATAAATAAGCCAGGCAAATTATGTAGGAGGGAAGGATATCCTGAGAGAGGAGGGCACCGAGTTCAGTCATCTCCCTAAGGGCTTCAGCCACTCCGCCATTATGACTCTCTGCAATGATCCGGTTTAGCCGATAGGATAAATGCCCGGGATGGAGCTGCTCGAGCTGCCGGTACAGGAAGCCAATCCGCGTCCAGTCGGTGGATGCAAAATCCGGCGCCGTGCAGTGCAGCGACGATATCAGGGCCTCGAGGTAAAACCGCCCGGGAGCGTCGAGCAGTTTGGCGGCCCGGTTCAGGTGATGAAATCCCTCCGAAATCAGCGACCGATCCCACTGGCTGCGATCCTGGTCTTCGAGGCGAATCCAGCTGAGCTGCTCATCGAGTCGCGCCGGAAACCGCGACACATTGAAAAACATCAGCGCCAGCAGCGCATGAAGCCGGCCATCTTCAGTGTTTCGACCATCTTCAGCAAGCCGGCCATCGTCATGACTCCGACCATCTTCGAGATGCGCAAGCACCAATTGCGCCAGCCGCATGGCCTCATAACAGAGATCCTTATGGATGCCCTCCCGGTGGCGCGTAGTTTTATATCCCTCGTTAAAGAGAAGGTACAGGATATCCAGCAGGCTGTCGAGAGCCGCGGGTTCCAATCGCCGTTTGAGGTAATCCTCATCCGGCTGAAAAAAATGCAGCAATTTTTTATGGCGATGGAGGGATTTCTTTACCGCCTCTTCCTTCATCCATAGTGCGTTTCCGATTTCGGCATAACCGAATCCACAGAGATAGTAAAGGGTCAGGATGATGCGCACCCTCGCCGGTGCTGGACGTTCACAGAAAAAGAATAACAGGTTGAGCTGACTGTCGCGGATCTCTCCCGGGTCGAAACCAGCGTTCCCATCCAGCGATTCCGGCAGAAAGCTATCACCTGCATCACGGAAGAGGCTGTCTTCAATTGCGCGACGCGTATCCGCCTGTTTAAGGCGATTAATCATCTTGTTGATAGCCACCCGCATGAGCCAGGCGGCAGGCTGATCGGGCAGTCCGCGAAACTTCCAGGTCGACAAGGCTGCTTCGAAACTGTCCTGCACCACATCCATGGCGAGATCGGCTTTGTCGTAACCATAGCGTTTGCATAGCAAACCCACCATCTTTCCCGCGTTTTCCCGGAAAAGATGGCTGGTCAGTTGATGAACAGAACTCTCTTTCACGATATTTTAGCCCTTTTCTGAATCGATTACTTGTTGACGGACATTTCGCAGCATCAGGCTTCGTTCATCGGCATCAGCGGTCTGATTTCAATGGTGGCACCGAGTTGCACATCCGGACATTCGAGTCCGATCGCGGTGGCTTCCTCCAGCGAATTGGCCAGCAGCAGATAGAAACCGCTCACGCATTCCTTGGTCTCGATCAGCGGTCCGTCCGTTACCCTTCCCTCGCGGATCACGGAGCCCTCCGGTTCAAGGGGATTGGCACGCTCGTAATGTCCCCGCTCCACCAGCGACTGCACCCAGGCGATATGTTCCTGAACGCAATTCTGCATCTGTTCCGGGGATAATTGTCCGTAATTGGCATTTTCGCGAATCAAAAGAAGAAACTCTTTCATAGTAGTTGTTTTAATGATGACAACCGGGTTGCCGGATCGGGGACATTAATAGTTCAAAATAAATGAAACCGGTTCCGATTCCCGCCCGTTCACGATGATGCTTAAACGCTGTTCGCCCGGGTAGTACACCCGCGTGGTGATGGGCCTGATGGCGTGTCGCCGCCTTATTTCGATGGTTTCCCCACCACTCAGGGAGCGCTCGCTGATCTTGAACACCTTCCTGCCGAATTTGTCTTTTTGCCGGAGAAAATACATGGCATATTCAATGCGCACGGTTACCGGTTTTTTATGCGTATTCGCCAAGCGGAAGCTGAAATCCAGGGTTTCGCCCATTTTCACCTTCCGTTTATGTTTGATGGCACTTACTTCGAGATGACGTGCATTCAGACCGTAGAGTTCGAGAATGGCCGGATCACCCTGTTTAAGCAGCGTGCGACTGGCGTGCTTGAGCAGGGCATCGGTTTGCGGATCCTCACCCTTCCAGGCGCGTACGATTTCTATCAGGATCTGCGGATTGTCTTTCGCGATATCATTGAGGTGATTGGCCACGCTTCGGCGCACATAGTCCGAGGGATCGCGCTTGAGGTTTTCGAGGATGGGCAATGCAGGACGCGGATCCTTCTTAAATGCCGGCAGCGCGATGGCCCAGGGAAGTCGCGGACGGCTGCCCTCGGAGGCCAGTCTTCTCACATGATGGTTCGGATGCTTCGACCATCGGATCATTTGTTGGATCATGGCATCGGTATGGCGAATCAGAAAGGGCCGCACGGCAAACTCGCAGCTCACCAGTTGAGTAATCTTTTCAAACAGTGCCACAGACTCACCGAAATGCTCGATGCCGTATTGCTCTACGTAATCAGGGAGAAACATCCAGGGCAGTCCGCCGCCGGGCAGCGCTCCCGGTTGAAGCCGCGCGACCAGCTGATCCAGCAGTTTGGCTGCCGCAGGAAAAGATGCCGGCATATAACGGTGA
>DATCJQ010000024.1:0-3679 GCA_036562745.1 Flavihumibacter sp. | reverse complement strand
CGCGATTGCTCTCCCAGCACGAGCGGCCCGTGGAAGTCTTTATCCTTGAACATGGACAACCCGGCAGTCCCGATTTCCAAACCAATCTGCAACGCCTCCACGATTTCCCCGTCGCGATTCATTATATACAGGAATCCACCCCACTCCCGGTAATACCACCCGATATCATTCTGATCGATGCCCTGCTGGGCACCGGACTGAACCGCCCCCCTGCCGGACTGATGGCCTCGCTGATCGCCCACCTGAATAAATGCGACAACCCGGTTATCAGCATCGATTTGCCAAGCGGACTTTTTTCCGATCAGCCCACTCCTCCCCGTACGGCACTGAGAGCTTCGGTAACCCTGAGTTTCCAGTGTTATAAAACAGCCCTGCTGCTGGCGGAAAACGCGCCCTGCTTCGGAACGCCGGTCATCCTTGATATCGGTTTGCATGGCGATTATCTTCCAACCATCACACCGGTATACGAATTGCCCGACCGTTCTCTGGTGCAATCCATTCTGCAACCAAGGCCCGCACATGCCCACAAGGGGAATTTCGGTCATGCATTACTGTTAGCCGGTAGCAGTGGGAAAATGGGCGCTGCCATTCTTGCGGCCAAAGCCTGTCTGCGGTCGGGCCCCGGATTGCTCACCACCCTCGTTCCGGAGGAGGAAAAATCAACGCTTCCCATCAGTTTACCCGAATCCATGTCCATTCCCTATGGAGATCAGAGTCCGGCGGAATTACTACCCGACCCGGAAATTTATCGCACCATCGGCGTGGGACCCGGACTGGGGCAATCGGTCATATCAAAAAAATGGCTGAGTTACCTGGTGAGCCATTTCAAACGTCCCATGGTACTTGATGCCGACGCACTGAATATGATTGCTGCCGATCCATCCCTGCTGGAGCATATTCCCGCGTTTTCCATATTGACTCCCCACCCCAAAGAATTCGATCGACTGGCGGGTCCCCTCTCCTCCGATTTCGACCGGCTGAAAAAAGCATCGGAACTAGCCATCCGTCACCAGCTGATCGTGGTACTAAAGGGGCATCGGAGTTTTATTGCCATGCCAGGCGGACGTTGCTGGTTCAATCCGACTGGTAATGCCAGTATGGCCAAAGGCGGCAGCGGCGATGTACTAACGGGCATGCTCACCGGATTACTGGCGCGTGGGTATGCGCCGGAACAGGCTACCCTGCTGGGTGTGTACCTGCATGGATTATGTGGTGAAATCGCCAGTCAGCAATTGGGTATGGAGTCGGTACTGGCCTCCGATCTGATTGATGCCATCGGGCCCGCTTTTATTTCCTTGCAGAAGACTCCAACCTGATGAAGATCAACCCGGTTTATGAAAAGGAAAACCAGCTCCGATGAGCTGGTTTCCAGATTGGATTTGTATTTAATCTGCCTTGCTAATAGCACGTAATTCAGGTGCCGGAGCTTATTTCCAACGGATCACCTTAAACAGGATCTGCGAATAATTGTTCTTCTCGTACAACACGCCAATATCTTTTTTCGAGATGGAAACGATATCTGAATAGGCAGTGGCATCTCCCTTTTTGCCTTCTTCGGCTTTGTCCACGAGGAAGGATTTAGTCCAGGTTAAGCCGTCATCATAGCTGATGCGAAGGGTGAGATTGTCGCGGCGACTGGTATCCGCCGCATTACAGAATGCCAGAATATTTTTCTTCTTCCTGGTGCCGATGGTGAGAATGGTACCCTGACAAACCGGATCTGGCAATTGATTGTCGAAATAGGTTTTTTCCCAGGTTTCACCGCCGTTGGAGCTGGTGGCCACGATACGTGCACGCACATCGCCTTTCTGGTTGCGCGCATTCAGCATAAGACGTCCGCCGTAGAGTTCGGCAGCGATGGCTTCATTGCTACCGGGAGTTTCAATTACTTCACTCAGCCGGAAGGTTTTGCCATGATCATCGGTGAAGAATCCATGCGCCTGGTAGTCCTCAAACTGTTTTTGGGGATCACCACTCGAGTGATTGGCCGCCACGAAAATGCGACCCTTGTATTTGCCGGTGGTAATCTGCATGGCATGTCCGGGAGTATTGGCATAACTGCGCCAGTCTTCTTCGAAATTATAAGCGGGATTCACCGAAGGCATTTTGGGACGATGGGTTTGCGTGGTGATATTCACCGGATCGGACCAGGTGAGTCCGCCATCCACCGATGTTTTATACCAAACCTCTCGTAAGCCGAGCCCCTTGCGCACTTCGCCCTCATGGTTATTACCGGTATTGTAAAAAAGGAAGATGCGTCCGTTCGGGTAGGCAGGATCCAGCAAATCCACTACCGGCGCGGGATTGCCGGCTTGCAGTACATCATAGTCCACCACGGTTTGTAACGGCGACCAGGTCTTTCCATTATCGGTGCTGGTTTTTAAGACGATATTGATATCGCCAAAATCGCCGGCATTGTGCACACGACCTTCGGCAAATGCAAGCAATTTCCCATCGGGCAATCGGATGATGGCAGGAATACGATAGGTCTTGTGGCCCTCTTCTCCCGAAATAAATACGGGCACGGTCTGCGCGCTTACATGTAATATGCCTGTAAGAACAAATGCCACTAAGGTTACCAGTTTCTTCATTTCATTCATTTTAAAGGTTTGGCAATTATTTATCAGACGCAACTGCTGTCTGATTCATTTTCACTCGTTGCGAAATATAGAGTCCGCCGATTACCAGCAACATCCCGGCAATGGTGTGCCAGGTGATGGGTTCACTCAACACCAGCCATGCCAGCAGAAAGCCGAAAACCGGACAGAGATAAAGCCAGTATGCCGCGGCCACGGTGTTTTTCTTCAGCAGGTACAACCAGCACTGCACGGCCCCGATCGAAACCGGGACGGCCAGCCAGAGGGTACCGGTCCAGAATGCATGATCAAAATGGTTCTTCTCGCCTGAATAAGCCCCCAGGGCCAGCGGCAGCAGAAAAATCCCGCCCAGCAGCGTATGCCATCCGTTGATGCTGAGGATATCGAGTCCCTGCCAGTTTTGTCGCGTGTAATAAATGGCGGCCATCGAATACATCGACATACTCAACAGCAAGAGTAACATCCCTAACGGTGTGGCATAACTGTTTTGCAGCATGGGCCAGGCGGCGAGCAATACACCCGCCGAACAAATCAGCAGGCAAAAGACTGCCGTGCCCGTAATCCGATACCGGAAAAACAGCGCGGCCAGCAAACTTATAAAGAGCGGATTTACGGCAATCGCTAAACTCCCGATGCCTGCTCCCAGGTATTGCATGGCGATCACGTACAAACCCAGATAGATACTCACGTTCAGCAAACCGTATATCGAAAGCATTTTCCATTCACCTCCCACCGGTAACCGTTTTCGAAGGATACCATGGCTCAGAACAAGGAGCAGCGTGCCTGCCATAAAGAACCGGATCACTGCGATGGTCAGGGGCTGGGCCGATTCCAGCGCCAGCTTGGTGGCAGTAGATGCCGAAGACCACAGGAATGCAAACAGGATTCCGATTATTATGAAACGGGCATTCATGCGTTTAGTTTCCCTGCAAGGTAATTCTTCAGGATTTCTCTGCAATACCATTCCTGGCGCGGCAGGTGGAAAGGTCCCTTGAACATATTACCCTTGGCCGTTTGCGCAATGCTGCCATCGCGATGCAGGTATCCAAACCATTCGCCCTGTTCCTTATCATGAAAATGCG
>DATCJQ010000443.1:0-4965 GCA_036562745.1 Flavihumibacter sp. | reverse complement strand
GGCCAGCCTATTTTTTCAGGCTATAACATTCGTTTAACAATACGGGGATGCTTATGCTTCGGCGCGATGACCCTCCTTATTGGCGAGCTGTCCGCAGGCGGCGTCGATATCCTTACCACGACTTCTCCGCAGTCTTACATTTACCTTATGCTTCTCCAGATAATGCATGAACTGCATGGTTTTGTCTTCATCGGGCTTTTCGAAGAGTGCGAGGTCTATGGGGTTGTATTCAATTATATTGATAAGATCAGCCGGAACGCGGCGATAGAGTTTCACCAGTTCAGCGGCATCATCCATACCATCGTTGAAATCCTTAAAGAGGATATACTCAAATGTTATTTCATTACCGGTTTTCTGGTAGAAATAATTTAAAGCTTCCACCAGCGACTGGATATTGTTCGAATCGTTGATCGGCATGATTTCGTGACGCTTCACATCGTTGGCGGCGTGGAGCGAAAGGGCCAGCTTGAACCGCACCAGGTCATCGCCCAGTTGTTTGATCATCTTGGCCACCCCGGCGGTGGACACGGTGATGCGCCGCGGACTCATGCCCAATCCCTCCGGAGAGGAAATTTTTTCAATGGCCTTCAGCACATTTTTATAATTGAGCAGGGGTTCGCCCATGCCCATGAATACGATATTGGTCAGTTTCCTGCCATAGGTTTCCATGCTCTGCCGGTTGATCAGCACCACTTCATCGAAGATTTCGTCGAACTCGAGGTTTCTTTTCCGGTCCATATACCCCGTGGCGCAGAACTTACAACTCAGGGAGCATCCGATCTGGGAGGAAACGCAGGCAGTTTTGCGGTCGTCGGTGGGGATCAGCACGCCTTCCACCAGGTGACCGTCGAAGGTGCGGAAGCGGCTCTTGATGGTGCCGTCGGAACTGTGCTGGGTGAGATCGCTGCTAAGGGCAGGCAAACTGAAGGACTCCGACAATTGCTGACGTATTTCCTTGCTCAGGTTGGTCATATCCTCAAAGCGCTGCACCTGTTTGGTCCAGAGCCATTCGTACACCTGCCGGGCACGGAAGCTCTTTTCTCCCCTTTCCACAAAAAAACGTTCCAGGTCTTCCCGGGATAATTGCCTGATATTCGGTTTTGCCAGCTTTAACATTCTGCAAAGATACTGCTATAAGGCGGCTTAAATAATAGGCGCGAACAGCTTTAACAGAGGTTAGTATATTTAGCCCATGGAAAAAGTTTATGTGATCGACGCAGTTCGTACGCCGATCGGAAAATACGGCGGGGCATTGAGCTCCGTCCGTCCGGATGATTTGCTTGCCATTGCCATTAAAGCCCTGCTGGAGCGTAATCCGGCCATCGATCCGGCCTCCATTGAAGACGTAATTGCCGGTGCGGCCAACCAGGCCGGGGAGGACAACCGGAATGTGGCCCGGATGGCGGCTCTGCTCGCCGGATTGCCGGTTTCGGTGCCCGGCACCACGGTAAACCGGCTCTGCGCCTCGGGCCTCCAGGCCATTATGGATGCAGCCCGCGCCATTCAGTGCGGCGATGGCGATTTCTACATTGCCTGCGGGGTGGAAAGCATGACCCGCGCTCCCTATGTGATGGCCAAACCCGGCGATGCCTGGTCGCGGCAGCCCGCTGTTTTTGATACCACCATCGGGTGGCGCTTTGTGAACCCTGCGCTTTCTGCCCTTCATCATCCGTATAGTATGGGCGAAACCGCCGAGAATGTGGCACGTCAGTTTTCCATCTCGCGCGAAGAGCAGGACCGGTTTGCTTATGAGAGTCAGAAAAAATATGCGGCCGCCGCAGAACAAAACCGGTTTAAAGATGAACTTATTCCCGTTACCATAAGGAATCCCCAAGGAGATCTCATCGTCGATAGGGATGAGCACCCGCGGCTGAGTCCGCCTGAAAAGCTGGCCACCCTCAAACCGGCTTTTGTGAAGAACGGAACCGTTACCGCTGCCAATTCCAGCGGAATAAACGATGGTGCGGCAGCCCTGCTGCTTGCCTCTGCATCTGCCGTTGAAAAATACAAGCTGCCAACGCTCGGTTCCATCCGGTCCATGGCTGTTGCCGGTGTGGACCCTGCCATCATGGGCATCGGTCCGGTACCCGCCACCAGGAAAGCTTTACAACGGGCAGGCATAACCGCAAATGATCTTGATCTGGTGGAACTGAATGAGGCGTTTGCTTCGCAGTCTATCGCCTGTATTCGGGAGCTGCAACTGGATCCCGCCAAAGTAAATGTGAATGGTGGCGCCATCGCCCTGGGCCATCCCCTTGGATGCAGCGGTGCACGCATCAGTACAACTCTCTTGCACGAAATGAAAAAACGTAAGGCGAAACTCGGTCTTGCCACCATGTGCATCGGCGTTGGTCAGGGGGCTGCAATTGTTTTTGAAGTATAAATTATCAAGAAGAACTCATTCATCCTTTTTTCACTTTATGCTGCATAGGGTGCATAGTAATTTGATCGAACATCAACACCTTGTACTATGTATCAGCAGACTAAACCCCGCGGTATATTGCTCATTATGGCAATAGCTGCAATTTGCTCCTGCACCACACTAAAACAGGTCGACACGGTGGAGTATGCCTTTGCAGAAGGCGTATTCAACCGCAAACTTGTCGTGGCTGTTCCTGTGGGCGTTACTTCAGAAACACATCATCGTGATTCAAATGGCGTGCTGGTAAGGACTTTTCACTATGCAGATGGTTCGGAGTTTTATATCGCCTGCAAGGATCATGATCTGAAGCCGCTTATCTCTGTGGAGCGGGGAGCAGCTTCAATGGAAACGGTCAAAAGATCAGTGGGCGATGAAGGGCAGGGAACCAACACCAATGGTACAGCCTGGCGTCGTGCGGTGCGCGACTGTTTCGTTGTTGGCTATGATTTCGTTGATCCGAAAAAGGCAAAGGAATTCGACTATGCCATCCACTCGATGAAAGTTCGGAAGGGCTGAGTTCGGTAACCCGCAACCCACCAGCAGGTAGCCGGTCCATGAAAAAAATTAAGGACAGTGTATGATATGTTCAGATCGTATTCATACACTGTCCTTTTGCTTTATTTGAGCTGTCTGTGGTTTTAAAGACTATTTCGCCGTACTCTTCAACAGAGCATCGAGGTTACCCACCTTAAACTGTTCTCCGCTTACAAGATTTTTCACGGTGATGGTGCCGTCGGCCAGTTCATTGCTTCCTATGAAAACGGCAAAGGGAATCTTTTTCTGATCGGCGTATTTGAATTGCCTGGGCATCTTCGCGTTTTCGGGATAGAGCTCGCAGCTATGGCCCATTGCACGCAATTGCTGCATCAGTACAAAGGCACGGCGTGATTCCGCTTCACCCAGATTGAAGAAGAGAAATTCGGTTCCTGCAGAAACGGTTTCGGGGAAGAGTTTCAGCTCCTCCATCACATCATAAATGCGATCCACACCAAAGCTGATACCCACTCCGGGGATATTGGGCAGACCGAATAAACCGGTGAGGTCATCGTATCGACCACCGCCACCGATGCTGCCCATTTTCACACCGAGCGCACGGATCTCGAAAATGATGCCGGTATAATAATTGAGTCCGCGTGCCAGCGTAAAATCACAAACCAGTTTGGCCTTACGGTCATCACTAAGCGAAGTTGAAGGGTCGGTGGTACGCGATGCTTCATACATTTCCAGCACAAAGCGCAATTCCTTCAGTCCGAGTTGGGCCATTTCGATATGGCCGAGCAGGGCTTCCACTTTGGCTAGCTTTTCTTCGTTACTGCCGTCGATCTGCAGATAGGCTTCGATGCTTTTCACCTGCTCGTCGTTCAGTCCGCGTTCCGCCAGTTCAGCTTTCACCTGCTCCATTCCGATTTTATCGAGTTTATCGATGGCAATGGTGATATCCATCATCTTGTCGGCGCCGCCGCAGTGTTCAGCCAGGGCAGCCAGGATTTTCCGGTTATTAAGACGGATTTCAACGGGTATGCCTAAACGCTGAAACGCCGTGGCGTAGATGGCGGTCAGTTCTACTTCGCTGTAGAGGCTGGCGCTGCCCACCACATCGGCATCGCACTGATAGAATTCGCGATAGCGTCCCTTTTGCGGGCGATCGGCTCTCCATACCGGCTGCACCTGATAGCGGCGGAAGGGCAGGATGAGCTGTCCGTGATTCATGGCCACATATCGCGCAAAGGGAATGGTAAGATCATAGCGTAGTGCGCGCTCGGTGAGGTTGCGATCATTCTTGCCCTGCATCACATTCTCGAAAGCCTGGCGGGCTTTATCCTGATTCTTGGGATCGTTCAATCCGTTATTGAGAATTTTGAAAATCAGTTTATCGCCCTCATCGCCATACTTACCCATAAGGGTATCGAGGTTTTCCATGGCAGGCGTTTCGAGGGGCTGGAACCCATAGAGCTCGAAGACCGACTTGATGGTTTGTAAGATATAGGTCCGTTTGCGAACGGTTTCCGGACCAAAATCCCTGGTTCCGGAGGGTATTGAAGGTTTAGACATCAGGATTAATTATCGGTGTTTTTCAATCAGTTTATCGCAGGCCTCGCTAATCATCTTAAATACTTCATGGTATCCGGGCTCTGGACCGTACCAGGGATCCGGAACATCCACATCGCAGCAGGGTTCCCATTCGTTCATTAACAGATCCACTTTGGATGCATCGAATTTATTTCGGGCGATGTACTTGATTTCATCAATCACATCGGCTGCCATCGCATAGATCTTATCGTATTCATCAAAATCGGTTGCACGGAAACGGCGCGCGCGTTGAGAACTGATATCGATCCCATTCATCAAAGCCACTTTCTGCGACAGGCGATGTGGTGCTTCCCCCACGTGATAACCATTTGTGCCGGCGCTGTCGACCTGCCAGTTCAGGCCGGCTTCTCTGGCCTTCGCCTTCAGGATACCCTCCGCGAGGGGACTGCGGCAGATATTGCCAAGGCATACCATCAGAATCTTCATGGCGGCAAAAATAGCACAGTTTACCG
>DATCJQ010000007.1:0-4608 GCA_036562745.1 Flavihumibacter sp. | reverse complement strand
GTAAGAAGTAGAATAAGCGGCATATTCCTGAATGGCTTTCACCACAGGCTCGTATGCATGTCCGAGGATCATCGGTCCCCACGAAGCGATATAATCGATGTATTGGTTACCGTCCACATCATAGAGGTAAGCACCCTTTGCTTTTTGCATGAAAATCGGTGTTCCCCCCACGCTCTTAAATGCGCGCACCGGTGAGTTAACACCACCGGGAATTGATTCCTGCGCACGTGTGAACAGTTCCTTACTGGTTGAAATTGGGTTCATCGTTGATGGTTTTATTCATCGCCTGCGAAATCATCGTAGGTCTTGATTTTTTTGGTTGCCTTAAACTGAATGATGCGATAGCTGGCCATATCGGATTTGTAAAAGGGATCTTCCGCTACAATCGCTTCGATCTCGGCGCGACTGGATGCTTTCGCAAAGATCAGCCCGCCGTCTCTCGGTTCTTTTCTGCCTGAGGCCAGGAAATTTCCTGTCTGATAATATTTGTCGATATACTCAATATGGTCGGCCATGGCAGCATCGATTTCCGCTACCGGCACTTTATAGGTTAGTTCGATGATGTACATAGCTGTCAGGTTTTATAGTTTTTATTAAACGCGAGATTGTGTTTTCGGCTTGTGGCTATTCGAGTAACAGTTTTCCGATTAACCCAGTAATCGTACCGCGTCCTTGGCGAAATAGGTGGCGATCATATCAGCGCCTGCACGCTTGATGGATGTCAATGTTTCAAGAATGGCTTTATCCTCATTGATCCATCCCATTTTCGCGGCGGCTTTGATCATTGCATATTCACCACTGATATTGTATGCACTAACAGGTACGTTCACACTATTTTTTACATCGCGGATGATATCAAGATAGGAGAGCGCAGGTTTTACCATCACGATATCAGCCCCTTCCTCAATATCCATCAGCGTCTCTCTTACTGCTTCGATGCGGTTGGAATAATCCATCTGATAAGTTTTTTTATCGCCGAAACCCGGTGCACTGTCCAGTGCATCGCGGAAAGGTCCGTAGAAGCAGCTGGCGTATTTGGCACTGTAAGCCATGATACCGGTGTTGGTGAATCCGTAGGTTTCCAGTCCCTTGCGGATCGCTCCGATGCGGCCGTCCATCATATCAGACGGAGCCACAAAATCGGCACCCGCCAATGCGTGCGAAATACTCATTTTTACGAGCGCTTCCACCGTAGGATCGTTCACGATTTTTCCATTCTCCACGATGCCATCATGTCCATAGGATGAGTAAGGATCCAGGGCCACATCGGTCATCACCAGCATTTCTGGCACAGCTTCCTTGATTTCCTTGATGGCGCGTTGCATCAGTCCGTCGGGATTCCAGGCTTCCTTGCCGGTATTGTCTTTGAGTTCCTCTTTACATTTAACAAAGAGCAACACTGATTTGATGCCCATGCTCGAGAGTTCCTTCACTTCCGTGATGGTAAGATCGAGCGTGTTGCGATAATATCCCGGCATGGAAGGAATTTCCAGTTTGGTGTTTTCGCCCTCATCGATAAAGAGGGGAACGATAAAATCATCGGGACTCAGTTTCGTTTCCGCAACCAGTGAGCGGATGGCTGCAGACTGGCGGAGGATGCGGTTTCTTCTTTGTAAAATCATGGTATTATATTTTTAGTTACACCCAGTCAACCGGATGTAAACATGCTTGCAATAATTTGTCTTCTTCCGAACCGGGTTCGGGCTGATAATTGTACTCGAACCGAACTGTAGGCGGCAGACTCATCAGAATACTTTCGATGCGTCCGTTTGTCTTCAGTCCGAAAATGGTTCCGCGGTCATGTACGAGGTTGAACTCAGTATACCGTCCGCGCCGGATTTCCTGCCAATGCTTGTGTTCGGCACTATAAGTTAAGTTCTTTCTTTTTTCAACGATGGGGATATATGCTTCGATAAATGCATCACCGCAGGCTTTGGCGAAATTCAGCCACCAGATGGCATCACGGCCTTCGGTCGGTCGCTGATAATCGTAAAATATCCCCCCAATGCCTCTTCTCTCCTTATTGCGATGCCAGTTCACGAAATATTCGTCGCATTGCTTTTTGAAACTGGGATAGAATTCCGGATCAAACTGGTCACATGCATTTTTATAAGTCTGATGAAAATGACGGGCATCTTCCTCAAAAAGATAATAGGGTGTGAGGTCGGTGCCGCCACCAAACCAGCGATCCATCACGGCACCCGATTCATCGTATAATTCGAACATCCGGTAGTTACAGTGTATCGTGGGAACGAATGGATTCACCGGATGAATCACCAGGCTGAGTCCGCATGCAAACCAGCTGTGACCGTTAATCTTTAACTGGTTGCGCATGGGATCGGTAACGGGACCATATACTACGGAAGTATTCACTCCACCTTTTTCAAACACTTTCCCATTGGCGATTACCCGGGTTTTGCCGCCGCCGCCTTCGGGTCTTTGCCACTCATCCTGATGGAACTTAGCTTCGCCGTCGGATGCTTCGATCGCGGCGCAGATCCGGTTCTGCAGGTCGTGGATGTATTCGATGAACAGTTCTTTCATTAGTGACGAAATTCTTTAACGGTATCAACAAAAGCGCGGGCGTGGTCCACCGGTACATTGGGCAAAATGCCATGACCCAGGTTGGCAATATGACGACCGGGACCGAATGCGGTAAGCATCTTCTTCACAGTTGCCTGAATTTCCGGAATGGGTGCCAGCAATTTGGCCGGATCAAAATTGCCCTGCAGGGTCACATGATCGCCGGCAAACTGACGGGCGAGTTGCGGTTTGATACACCAGTCGATGCCCAATCCGTGTGCACCGGTAGCTGCCATTTCCCCGAGCGCAAACCAGGCGCCTTTGGCAAAGATGATGGTGGGCACTTCTTCCTTCAACGCCGTCACAATTTGACGGATATATTGAAGGGAGAAGGTTTCAAAATCAGCGGGACTCAGGAGTCCGCCCCAGCTGTCGAAAATCTGCACCAGATCTGCACCGGCTTTCACCTGGGCTTTCAGATAAGCGATGGTTGTATCGGTAATCATCTGCAGCAGGCGATGCGCTGTTTCGGGTTGTTGGTAACAAAAAGCTTTGGCTTCGTCAAAGGTTTTGCTGCCCTTGCCCTGCACCATATAGCAAAGCAGTGTCCAGGGAGCACCTGCAAATCCGATCAGTGGAACGCGATCGTTCAGTTCCTTTTTAATCAGGCGGATGGCATCAAACACGTAATGCAGGCGATCGTTTACATCGGGCACCACCACGCGTTTAAGATCCTCCATGTTTTTAATGGGATCGGGCAGGATCGGTCCCTTCGATTCAATCAGTTGTACTTCGAGTCCCATTGCCTGGGGCACCACAAGGATATCAGAGAATAGAATGGCTGCGTCCACCCCCACGATATCCACGGGTTGCAGGGTGATTTCGCAGGCGAGTTCCGGAGTCTGACAACGTTCAAAGAATCCGTATTTCTCGCGGAGTACCATATACTCGGGCAGATATCTTCCCGCCTGGCGCATCATCCAAACCGGGGTCCTTTCAGTTGTTTCTCCTCTCAGCGTTCGAAGAATAAGATCGTTTTTTATAGACATAGTGTTGTTCTGTTAGGTGTTATTTGCGCCCGAAGATCTCAATGGCTTTTTCGGCCAGTGCTTCCTTCCGGGGCTGATCTGCCAGTATGATTTTGTTCTGGCAATATTTTCGTATAGCCGTGGCTGTTGTATCTCCGATGGCAAATGCCAATGCGTGTTCCGGCAGTTTGTTCTTCTCAAAAAAGCTGTTCACGGCAGAGGGACTGTAAAACAGCACGGCTGCATAATTTTCTTTCAGTTGGTGGGTAACGGGGATGGTTTCATACACCATCACTTCAGTAACGAGAATACCTGCAGCAAAAAGCATATCGGGTAATTCGGGACGGCGCATGCTTCCGCAGAAGAAAACCACTTCTTCGGCCAATTCGTCTTCGATGATACGATCGGCCAGTTGAACGCCGTAGTCGGCCGTGCCTATGATGGCATCCTGACCGAAATATTTTTCGACGAGGTCTTTTGTTTTTTGTCCGATGCAATAGATCTGCCATTCGGGTTGCTGGTCCTGCATGATTTCCGCCACAGCTTCCACGGCATTGACGCTGGTGAAAATTACGGTGGTGCGTAGTTGCAGGGCGGCTTCGATTTCTTCGGCCACTTCGGCGGTGCGAATCGGTTCTACGCTGATAAAGGGGATGGAATCAATACGAACACCCTGCTCTGCAGCGAGTTCAATTACAGACTCGTCGAGCGGGGCCGTACTGAGAATGCGGGCTGATATGTTGTTCTGATCAATTTCCATTTTTTATTGCGGCTACCAGTTTATCGGCACCCTGCTGTAAAAGTTCTTCGGCTGCGTCCACACCCAGGCTAGTTACCTTAGTGGGATAGGCTATCGTTTTTTCAACAGCGAAATGGCTGGAACCATCGAGTGAAAAGATACTTCCTCTGAACCGGATGGATTTCTGAGCAGCATCAGCACCGGGAATGATTTCGGCCAGCGCGCTGATCGGAGTGGAACAGCCGCCCATCAGCGTTTTGAGGAAATCGCGTTCTATTTTTGTGCAGAGCGCTGTGTCCTGATCGTGCAGTTTGGAAC
>DATCJQ010000005.1:0-4891 GCA_036562745.1 Flavihumibacter sp. | reverse complement strand
AGTTGAATGCAGGTGCCCGGATCATTGGGAGCGAACGTGTTCTTTACCCAAACCGGAATTTCCTTATTCATCACCGGTTGAATGGTGGGCGGATAAATCACCTTGGCACCGAAATGTGACAGCTCCATGGCTTCCTGATAGGAGATTTTGGATATCACACGCGCATTGGGCACCCAGCGCGGATCGGCAGTCATCATACCGCTTACATCAGTCCAGATTTCAAGTTCTTTGGCCCCGATGGCTGCCGCAACAATAGCCGCAGTATAATCGGATCCGCCTCTTCCCAGGGTGGTGGTCACCCCCTTATCGGTAGATGCAATGAATCCCGGCATCAACACCAGGGGAGTGTTGAGATTGCCATAGGCCGACTGCAGGAGCCGGTTGGTATGGTCGAAATCCACGGTGGCTGATCCGAAATCGGCATTGGTATGGATCAGTTTTCGGCTATCCCACCACGTTGTATCAATGCCCTGCGACTGGAAGGCGGCCGCGATGATTTGTGATGACATGAGTTCGCCATAGCTAACCAGTTTGTCTTTGCTCCTTGCGGTGCTTTCGCCCAGCAGGAAAATTCCGTTGCAGAGGTCTTCGATCTCATTGCATAGTTTTTTTACCGCACTGAGCAAACTGCTTTGCTGCTGAATGGGAATTAAACGTTTAACGGCGTTCAGGTGTCGTGAAGTGATTTCTTCAATGATTTGCTTATAGGACTCATCACCGGATGAAGCAAGCTGACCGCATTGCAAGAGCTGGTCGGTGGTGCCGCTGAATGCTGATACCACGGTTATTACAGGGTACTGTTTAACTTTTTCCGATACTATGGATATAACCTGCTGAATGGCTTCCGGACTGCCTACAGAACTGCCGCCGAATTTTATGACTTGCATAAACTTTATAAATGTGAACTTGAAGATTAGTGATGGATCAGGATCAACCTGTTTGACTCAAAGCCCCTGGGGCCCATGGTATAATATGGTGATGTACAACCCTTAACGGGTTGTTGTAATGGTAGTTGTTGTGGTGGTGAAAACCGCCGCAGAAGAGGAAATCTGGTATGTAAACAGTGTTACCATGTTCTAGGAGGGATGAAATTACCAATGCTAAATATTATAACAAGCGTTAGTATGACAATTTTTTTTGAAAGGTTTGATCGCCCGGAAAGTGCCACCTATTTGGTATATTCATGCCCCGATTGCTGCCAATAACAACGATTAAATCAACCGATATGGCCAATATTGACCCGGCAGCCCTTCAACAGTTTAAGAGTGAAGTTGCGCTGAAGTTTCAATTGTACAATAGTCTGTTTACCTCTCTGCCTTTTCACCGGATAGAAAAAACCGGTATTCTGCTTTCCGTTTTACTGAATGTTTGCGAGGAAGGGTATAAAAAGAGAAAAACACCGCTGCAGATTCTGGATGAATTCTTCGCCAGTCATACCAGTTTCCGAACTGAACAGGAGCGGACCGATCTGCTCTTCCGTTTTGTTCAGTACGTGGAAAGACAGGTGGTGCTTTTTGACGCTCTGGAAGATGCAGCTTTCAGTAAGGTAAACGATCTGAACGGTCCGGGTACCCTCAAACAACTGAGTTCCTTACTGCAACAGGAAAATCGCGGCGGTCAGCCTTTGCTGAAAGACGACTTCTTCGTGAGGATGGTACTGACGGCTCACCCCACGCAATTTTATCCCGGTTCGGTATTGGGCATAATTCACGATCTCTCCAAGGCTTTGCAGGAGAACAATACCTCTTTAGTAAACAGTTATCTTCAGCAACTTGGTAAGACACCCTTTTTCAAAAAACAGAAGCCGAGTCCATACGACGAAGCGCTCAGTCTGATCTGGTATCTGGACAACGTCTTTTACACGGCCGTGGGAAAGATTCTTTCTTATGCTTCAAGCGAGCTCTCTGATCATGTGAAGACGGATCAGCCGCTCCTGCAAATGGGCTTCTGGCCTGGCGGTGATCGCGATGGCAACCCCTTTGTTACCGCCGAAACTACCTTGCAGGTGGCTGAAGCACTGCGCAGCAGCATCATCAAACAATATTACCTCGATGTGCGTCGTCTTAAACGCCGACTCACATTTAAAGAGACGGATCAGTTAATTGCTGATCTCGAAAAACAACTTTTTGATGAGGTATTCGGTGAAAAACCCGAACGTTCACTGAAAGCAGAGGATATGATTCATCAGCTGCAACAGATTCGTGATACCGTCGTATTGCAGCACAATGGATTATTTGCCGATAAAGTTGATAATCTCATTCAAAAGATTCGCGCCTTCGGTTTGTATTATGCATCCCTCGATGTTCGTCAGGATAGCTCGGTACACGAATCCTTTTTTGAATTTCTTTCCACGCAGGGAGATTATTTCACCGCGAATTACAGCAGTCTCGATGAAGATCAGAAACTCGAACAACTCAGCAGGCTGAAACCGCTGGACGCCGGCTTGAATTTTAAAGAAGCTGTTCACAACGACACCCTCGCTTCGGTGGATGTGATTGCTAAAATTCAGCGTGAAAATGGTGAGATTGGTTGTCATCGCTATATAATCAGTCATTGTACCAGCGCTGCCAACGTGATGGAGGTGTACGGCCTCTTCCTGCTGGGCGGATGGAAAAAAGATGCACTCACGGTTGATTTGGTTCCGCTCTTCGAAACCATCGAAGATTTGCAACAGGCGGGTGAAATCATGGACAAGCTGTATCGTCTTCCGCTGTATCGCGAGCATCTTCAACGCCGGGGCAATAAGCAAACCATTATGCTCGGATTTTCTGATGGTACCAAAGATGGTGGCTACCTGATGGCCAACTACAGTATTCTGCAGGCGAAACAGGCGCTGACAGCCCTCTCTTCCCAATACGATGTGGATGTTGTGTTCTTTGATGGTCGGGGTGGTCCTCCTGCCCGCGGTGGGGGTAAAACGCACAAGTTTTATGCTTCCATGGGCAAGGATGTTTCAAGTAAGGAAATCCAGCTGACGATACAGGGACAAACCATCAGTTCGAATTTTGGGACCATTGATGCGGCGCAGTACAATATGGAGCAGTTGCTGAATGCGGGACTTACTGCAGCGGTAAAACACAGCAGCAAGCCCACGCTTGAAAGCGAGCAGCAGGTTCTCCTTTACCAGCTGGCCAAGGATGGGTTTGATGCCTATAACGCGCTGAAGAATCATCCAAGCTTCCTGGATTATCTCTCGCATGCGAGTCCGCTTCGTTTCTATGCGGCTACCAATATCGGTTCCCGTCCCGCTAAACGAGGAACAGCAACCCGCCTTAAACTGAGCGATCTGCGGGCTATTCCATTTGTGGGTGCCTGGAGTCAGCTGAAGCAAAACGTAACCGGTTATTATGGTGTGGGTACGGCTCTGCAGAAAGCCGAAGAAAGGGGCGATTGGAAAAAAGTGAAGGAGATGTACCAGCAATCGCTGTTCTTCAAAACGCTTATAGATAACTGTGAGATGGCCATGCTCAAATGTTATTTCCCGCTGACCAGCCACCTGGCCGACCACCCGGAGTTTGGTGAGATCTGGCATATGATCTACAGCGAATACGAGCTGACGCGAAAATATCTGCTCCTGTTGTCCGGCCGTTCCGAACTGATGGCCGATTACCCGGTGGAGCAGTTGTCTGTTTCTATGCGCGAGCGGATCGTTCTCCCGCTGACTACCATCCAGCAATATGCAATTACAAAAGTTAGGGAAATGGAAGCCGGAAACGGCGGCGATGCTCGTGCGGCTGCACTCAAAGCCAGCTACGAGAAGCTGGTGATGCGCTGTTCTTTCGGCATCATCAACGCCGGCCGCAACTCCGCCTAACCCCCACCCGTCGGGTACCCGACGGGTAGGAGTTTTCAAAACTTCGGGTGTTTTCACCCATTTTTGGCTATTGTAACGTTTTAGTTGACGGCCGTCGACCCGTTTTTTCACGGTCTGCACCCGACGGGTGCCCGACGGGTACCCGTCGGGTAAAAAACAGACCCCCGTAGAAACGGGGGTCGCTCAACGATTGCTTGCCATATGTGAAACAACGATCAGAAGCTGTAGACAGCTGCCAGCAGGAAGCTTCCGCCGGTTTTTTTGCTGCTGCCATTCGCGTCTATAAAAATTTCTTCGCTTGCGTTTTCGATTCTGAATTCCGGTATGAATGTGAGGCCGCCTGCTTTGAAATTGGCCGAAAGGGTAGTGGCGAAAATATTCGCGCCATTGGTTGTGGGCGTGGCGATCTTGAATTGATTCTTGTCGCTGAAATATTCTCCGCGCAGTGTCAGTCCGAACCAGGGCTTGGGATCCAGATTCAGGTAGAGGGCTGAGCCCCACCAGGATTTTCCGTCCGTACTTTTTTGACCATCCCAGGTTTGCGTGGTGTTCACTGTGCCGTTATATCCAATGCTGAAGGCGTCTGTGATGGCTGCAGTTACCACAAGGTCGAACTGGCTGGTTTTGGATGTATCCGGGTTTTTGCCCCCTGCATAGTTCAGGTAGAAACTGAGGTTGTCGCTCGCCGCGAAACTGTATTGGGCCAGGAGGAATTTCCGGTTGATCTGATCGGCGGGTGGCACCCGGTAATCCGTGGCGTTGGCGATCCCCACCATCAGGGTGCTTTTGCCCCTGGACAGTTCGGCCTTTAATCCGGTATGTGAAAATGGTCCGTTCGAAAACATATAGGACATGCTATAGTTACGGTTGAGTTGCGGATCAGCCAGCTCGTATCCGACGTGGGTGGCCCAGGTACCGGCAGAAATCGTGATCCAGTCGGCCGGCGTGTAACTGACGTAGAGCTGTTTGATCGCCTGAGTAATTCCCTCATCGGCGTAGGTAAATTCCTGTGCACGGGGACCGAAGCCCAGATCCAGCACCACTCCAATTTTCTCGCCCTTATGCTCTGCTTTCAGG
>DATCJQ010000398.1:0-4882 GCA_036562745.1 Flavihumibacter sp. | reverse complement strand
CCACCTGCGTTCAGATACATGTCGGGAACCACCAGCGTTCCTTTGGCAGCGAATATTTCATCGGCTTCGGGAGTAAGCGGACCGTTTGCTGCTTCCCCTATGATGCGGGCTTTGATACGCGGAGCGTTTTCGCCATTGATTACGTTTTCCAGCGCGGCAGGAATCAGGATATCGCATTCCAGTTCCAGGGCATCGCCTGAGTTGGTGATATTGGTGGCACCGGGGAAATTCAGAATTGAACCTGTTTTCTTACGATGTTGGAAAACTTCTTCTTCGTTCAGCCCATCGGGATTGGAGATAGCGCCTTCGTATTCGGCGATGGCAATCACTTTGGCACCTCCCTCGCGGAAGAATTTTGCTGCGTGATAACCCACGTTACCAAGTCCCTGTACCACTACCGACTTGCCTTCGATACCCAGTTCGAGACCGAGTTTCTGCATCACGTCGGGCATGCTGCACACTTCACGGATGCCGTAGAAAACACCCAGGCCGGTAGCTTCGCGGCGACCGCGCACACCACCTTGTGATACCGGTTTACCGGTAACGCATCCCAGGGCTTCCACTTCGCCGGGGTTCATGCTGGTATAGGTATCGAGGATCCAGGCCATTTCGCGTTCGCCGGTTCCGTAGTCAGGAGCGGGAACGTCGGTGCCGGGTCCGATAAAGTTTTTCTTAATCAGCTCGTGAGTATAACGACGGGTGATTTTTTCCAGTTCGTAGGGGGTATAATTTTTGGGGTCGATGGAAATCCCTCCCTTGGCACCACCAAAGGGAACGTTTACAATCGCACATTTATAGGTCATCAGCGCGGCGAGGGCCATCACTTCATCGAGGTTTACCGCAGTGGCGAAACGAATCCCGCCTTTACAGGGAGTTTTATGATGAGAGTGTTGTACGCGATAGGCTTTGATAACCTCAATCTTATCGCCGATTTTAACGGGGAAGTGCATCCGGTAAACGGAGTTACACTGTTTGATTTGTTCCAGGATACCGGGATCCCAATTGGTGAACTTGGCTGCCTTGTCAAAGCTCTTCTCTACTGCTCCGAAGAAGCTGTACTCTTGATGTCCGGACATGATGTTCGTTTTTTGAATGTGTTTTTTATATGTGTTTACGCAATCGCTATTAGAGATGCCTGGGTATTAAGAGAAAATCAGGCTTCTTTTTCAAGACGGGTGATTTTCCGGTCGAGCCGAATCATATAAAGCACCAATCCTGCAACGATGGTCAGGATTACCGCAACAACCACGTAAATCTTTCCGTTTGCATAGAGTCCATCCGCCATCTGCACTGCATCGTCAGCACCCATGGGGGTCTGAGCCAGTAAAGGAGCCGCAATCAATAAAAAGAACGCTACGAGTGCAGTATTTAATGTGTTACGCATGGTGCAGTTTTTTTTCTTCCAGTTTTTTTAAGCGGATACTGAGGGTGGCGATCCATACGCCCAGCAGTGTCCATCCGGGAAATGCCACCGGATAAAAGAGGATTCGCATGCGGCTGTCAACATCGCCGGGATTCAGAGCAGGATTGCCCATGCCGCCGGGGTGCAGACTTTCCAATAAACGAGGAATAATCCATATTGTTGGAAATAACATGGCGAAGGCAAATATGTTGTAAACAGCGCCGATTTTGGCTCTCTTATCGGGATCCATCATTGAATTTCTTAATACCAGATAGGCGAAATAAATCAGCAGGGCGATGGCTGCACCGATCTGTTTGGGGTCATTGCTCCAGGGCTTGCCCCAGGTGTACTTGGCCCAGATCATTCCGGTGAGTAAGCCCATCAGGCAATAGACCAATCCGACATTGGCAAATTCCACTGCCACGGTATCGTGCTTCAGCTGACCACTCCGAAGGTATTTAACGGAATAAACCACCGAAACGGTAAAAAAGATCATCATTCCAAACCACATGGGCACATGGAAATAATAATTTCGGATGGTTTCATTGAGAATGGGTTTGGCAGGCACATCGCCTATCAACCCTGCTACCGCAATAATCAGCAACTGAAGAATGCATACTATTTTCCACCAGGATAAGCGCATATCATGTTATAAGTGCGGCAAAATTAGGGGAATTGCAACAAGGGACAAAGATCGGACCTTACCCGAAAAAGCGCGGGCTTTTCATGAACGGGTTTAGTCCTTCCACAAAAACGGAAATAGGATGATGGCCAGCGCAATGACCAGCAGGTCCAGTCCCGCAAGCAGCAGACAGATCTGGATCAGTCCGCCTTGCACCACCTGACTGAAAGCTGTGTTGGCCAGTTTCATCATGAGTAAAATTTGGGGAATTATTAACGGAAAACCCAGGATGGCCATCAGGGCGGCACCCTGCTGAGCCCGGGCGGCGATGGCAGACAGGAAGGTGAAAACCAGACTTAACCCGAGTCCGCCAAACACGGCCACGCCCATAAAGCGCAATCCGTTCTGTACCGGGTTGCCCAGGAGGAGTCCGAACAATACCCAGGACACCAGGCTGAGCAGTCCCATCAGCAGTACGTTGAACAAGAGCTTGGAAAGGATGAAATCCCGCGCGCCGGCAATCGAATAGAAATAGAGCAATCTTCCCCGGCTCTCCTGCAGAAAGCTTTTGGCCACGGCATTCACGCAAACAAAAAGCTGGATCATCCAAAACAACCCGTTCCACACATGGTCTTCGGGTTGTCCCATTGCCAGGTATAACACAAAAATGGTACTGGCCACGTAAAGAATGATTCCGTAAAACGTGTATTGCTGCCGGAATTCGAGCAGGAGGTCTTTTTTAAAGAGGGCGATTACGGCTTTCATGCATCAGTTTTTTTCGTCATAACAGGTGCGGCAACGGGGTTCGTAGGATTCTTTTTCGCCCAGCATCACCTGGCCTTCCTGCGCCACTTTCCGATAACTAAAGGAAGCGATATTTCCACATTTCACACAAATGGCATGCAACTTGGTGATATAATCTGCCTTGGCCAGCAAAAAGGGCATCTGCCCGAATGGCTTTCCAAGATAATCCATGTCGAGTCCGGCAATGATCACCCTGATTCCCTGTCTGGCAAGCTGTTCACACACATTGGGCAACTGGTCGTCGAAGAACTGGGCTTCATCAATTCCCACGACATCAACATTGGATGCCAGCAGCAGGATGGTTTGAGAATTATCGATAGGCGTGGAGGGGATGGCGTTTTCATCATGCGAAACAATATTCTCCACATCGTACCGGATATCCATCGCAGGTTTGAAGATTTCGACTTTCAAATTTGCTATACGGGCACGTTTTAAACGTCTGATCAGTTCCTCTGTTTTCCCTGAAAACATGGAACCGCAGATTACTTCTATCCAGCCTCTCCGGCCACCTGTTAAATTCGGTTCAATAAACACGTTCGCTCAAATTGAGAACCGGACGGGGCCTGAATTGTAAGGTTAACAGAACCTTGACAGCTCATGCCATTGTTCCGGCATTTATTTAATAACTTTATGAATCCAATACTGACCCAAAAGTACCATATCAAATGGAAAGAGTTAGAGCACTGATTTACAAGCTTCAGGAACAAGTGGACCAGGGAGCGGATGCATCCGCATTGCTGGTGACTTCCCAATTGCTTCAGGCAGCGATTCAGGAACAGGCTTCTTCTTCCGTTGTCCGAAATGGAAACTCAAAAGTAGCAGTTGTTCTGCCAACCGTCGTACCGGCATTGCAAAAAAAATCAGCAAAACCCGATTTGGCAGATATCGCTGCCACAAGTCAGGCTGTTACAAATAAGCCGGAAGTCTCAACTGTTGCCGCCAAAGCTCCTGCTGCGCAAGTGGTGAATGGTACAAACAAATCAGTACCCGTACAGGAAACGCCCGCTCAGGCAACGCCGGCCCCCATTCCGGAGCCGGAACAGGTACAACAGGCGGCAGCCAAAACCGACTGGCTCCAGACCCTGATGCAGGAAATTCCGACCCTTGCACACCAGAAAGAAATAAGGGAATTAAATGATGTAATCAGCCAGCAGCTAAGCGGTGCTTCCTCGCTGAACGAGCGGCTGAAGCAGCAATCGACCGAAGTAGCCGAGGTACTGACCCGCGAACCGGTACGCGATCTGAGAAAAGCCATCGGCGTGAATGACCGCTTTGTATTTATCCAGGAACTTTTCCGCGGTGATGAAGTGATGTACGAACGCAGCATCAAAACCATCAACTCCTTTAATATTCTGCAGGAAGCAGAGTACTGGATCGAGCGGGAATTGAAGCTGAAACTGGCCTGGGATGAATCGCGCGAATCCGTGCGTCATTTCTGTCAGTTGGTTAGAAGACGTTTCTCCTCCAAATAATGCTGAATAATTCGGGTCGCACCACGCTGATCCGCAACAAACCGGCCAGCGGCTTCGCTGGCTTTTTTGCGTGCCACCTCATCGGTTAGCAGCTTGTTCAGTAGCGACTCCAGTTCGACGGCATTGTTCACGGCAAATCCTCCGCCGGCTTCAATCAGCTGGCTGGCTTCGGGGAAACGATCGTAGGTCGGACCATGAATCACCGGTATGCCATAAACGGCTGCCTCGAGAATATTGTGCAGTCCGTCGTCGCCAAATCCGCCACCCACATAGGCGATCCATCCATATTTATATAAGCGGGATAACATCCCGATATTGTCGATGATCAGCACATTGGCAGCGTTTCCACCCGCCGGAAGGTCTGAAACAGCAGGGGCCGCACCGGGTCCGTAGGATTGGTGTTGCTGCGTGGCGGCTTCCGGTTTTTGCGCGGATTGCCTGCCTGCGAGGGCAGAATATCGCACCGTATGTTTGAACAAGCTTTCTATTTCCCGGAGATGGGGCTCCTCAATTTCATGTGGGGCGATGATAAAACGCAGGTCTTGCCGCGTGTTGGCAAAATGATCCAGCTCCTCCTCGTCC
>DATCJQ010000395.1:0-4441 GCA_036562745.1 Flavihumibacter sp. | reverse complement strand
CTAAGATTGCAGATAATGCGGTTGGTACAACCAAGATCAGCGATAATGCAGTAAGTGCTGCTAAAATTGCCGACAATGCAGTAAGTGCTGCTAAAATTGCCGATAATGCAGTAGGCGTAACCAAAATTGCTGACAATGCAGTGAGCACAGCGAAGATTGCCAACAATGCTGTTAGCGCTGATAAAATTGCTGCGGGCGCGGTAACCAGTGCGAAGCTCGCTGCCAGTGCTGTGACCACCGCCAGTGTAGCCGACGGAGCCATTACCGCCGACAAACTGGCTCCCGGTGTAATTCCCAGTTCGCTGCCTGTAAGCGGTACTGCCGGTGGTGATCTGAGTGGTACATTCCCCAATCCGACCGTAAGTGCTTTGAACGGTATTCCCGTTGTTGCCACCACCCCCACCAGTGGCCAGGTGCTGAAATTCAACGGTACAGCCTGGGCTCCTGGTTCAGATGACGGTGGAAGCGGCGGAGGTTTCGAATTGCCCTTTGCCGGATCAGGCAACTCAAATACTGAACTCTTCGGAATCAGTAATACCGGAAATGGCGTAGCCATCGGTGCAACCAGCAATTCCAATGGAAATGCCGTGGTGGCTGTATCCGGACGCATCACCAGTCCCAACCCCGATGTAAGCGCAACCGGTATCTATGGTGAAATCAATAATACAGGTACTTCCAATGGTATGGCTGTATTGGGAAGACACCGTGGTAATGGAACCGCTATCCAGGGTTACTCCGTTGGCGGTGATGCCGTGCGCGGTGAATCAGAATCCGGCTTTGGTATCTATGGTTATTCAAACTACCAGAACGGTGTTTTTGCCCGAAGTGACCAGGGCGCTGGTTTGTATGCCACCAGCAATAATGGTCCCGCTGCCCGTTTTGATCTCGATGAGTCCAACTACTCCGAAACCATTAATGTATACAATACAAACGGTGTGGGTATAGACATGATCACCATGAATAGTCCGGGGCTTCGGATCCTTACTTTCAACGAATGGGCTTCACCCATTGAAGTGAACCATGCGGGTGGTGGTACTGCCATCTATGGTGAAACCTATTCCGACTATGCCCCCTCCGTGCTGGGAAGAAATACAGGATATTTTGCCGGTGTACATGGATATGCACCCCAGGGTATCGGTGTGCTTGCGGAAACCAACCAGGAAGGCTATAGCAATGGTATCGGTTTTAAATCCGTGATTGGTCAGTCCGGAGGCGCTAACCACGCCGTATTTGAAACAGATGGCAACTATGTGGCTCGTATAGACGAAACCGGACGCGGCTTCTTCAACGGAGGTACCACCAACTCCGGTGCCGACGTGGCTGAACTCTTCAGCGTGGAAGGATCCCGTGCTTCCTATGAACCAGGTGATGTTCTTGAAATTTCTACGAATGGTGATCGTAAAATGGTTAAATCAAGCGGACCTTACTCCTCCCTCGTGGCCGGTGTATATGCCACCAAACCCGGTGTACTGCTGACAGAAGAAAATGCCACTGTAGGGGATCTCTCAACCGGTGTACCCATGGGCGTGATCGGTGTACTGCCCACCAAGGTTTGCCTGGAAGGCGGTCCCATTAAGCGGGGCGACCTGATTGTAACTTCCAGCATCCCCGGTGTGGCCATGAAGGGCGATCCCGATAAAGTGAAAATCGGCCAGGTGCTTGGTAAAGCCCTGCAGGATTATTCCGGAAACGGTATTGGTAAAATCAATGTATTGGTAAGTGTAAAATAAAAACCATGAAAAACTATTCATTCCTCCTGATATTCATCTGCCTGCTGGCCGCTACCGGCACCCAGGCACAACAAAGAATGAGTCGCGCTGAATTACAGGCGAAACAGGCAAAACTGCCGCATAAAAGACCGGCTAAAACCACTGCCGATTATCAGGCCGCGCTTGCCAAACGCAAGGCCGAAGCCCGGCAGAATAAAGCTCAGGTAGAACGGGAAGACCGGATCCGGCAGCGTCAGTCGCAGGGCCCCAATCGCCCTTCAACCGGAGACTAAGTCCGGAAAGATTGGCCTTTGAGCTGATAAACATCCATCTCATCCATAAACATTCTCATGAAAAAGCCCTCTCCATGGAGAGGGCTTTAGCTTATATTGAAAATCGGTTAGGCGCCGAGTTTCTTTTTCAGGTTTTCGTCGATGGCATCCAGGAATTCCTGTGTGTAGAGGAAATGTTCACCATGCTGAACTTTATTGCCATGGATACATACGGCCAGGTCCTTGGTCATTTTACCGCTTTCCACTGTTTCGATACATACCGCTTCCAGTTGGTTGGCAAAATCGATCAGCTCCTGATTGCCGTCGAGTTTTCCGCGGAAAGCCAGCCCTCTGGTCCATGCGAAAATGGAAGCAATCGGGTTGGTGGAAGTGGGTTTGCCAGCCTGGTGATCGCGGTAGTGACGGGTTACGGTACCGTGTGCGGCTTCAGACTCCATGGTTTTGCCATCGGGAGTGATCAGCACGGAAGTCATCAGGCCCAGTGAACCAAAGCCCTGAGCTACGGTATCACTTTGAACATCGCCGTCATAGTTTTTACAAGCCCAAACGAAATTACCGTTCCATTTCAGAGCGCTCGCCACCATATCGTCAATCAGACGGTGCTCGTACGTGATGCCCGCTTCATCGAATTTGGCTTTGAATTCGTTTTGGTAAATCTCTTCGAAAATGTCTTTGAAACGACCATCGTATTTTTTAAGGATGGTGTTTTTGGTGGAAAGATAAAGGGGCCATTTTTTGTTCAGCGCCATATTGAAACAGCTTCTGGCGAAACCTTTGATGCTTTCGTCGGTATTGTACATGGTCATCGCAACACCATCTCCCTTGAAATTGAATACTTCAAAAGTCTGAGGTTCGCCACCATCTTCCGGAGTGAAAGTCATGGTAAGCTTGCCCTTTCCTTTGATAACGGTGTCGGTTGCACGATATTGGTCACCAAACGCATGACGTCCCACGATGATCGGGGCAGTCCAGTTGGTTACCAGGCGGGGAATATTGTTGATCACGATGGGCTCGCGGAACACAGTACCATCGAGGATGTTACGAATGGTTCCGTTCGGGCTCTTCCACATTTGTTTCAGGTTGAATTCCTTCACGCGGGCTTCATCGGGAGTAATGGTGGCACATTTGATACCAACACCGTGTTCCTTAATGGCATTGGCGGCATCAATCGTTACCTGATCATTGGTTTTATCGCGGTTCTCGATACCAAGATCGTAATATTTAATATCCAGGTCCAGGTAGGGCAGGATCAGCTTGTCCTTAATAAACTGCCAGATGATTCTGGTCATTTCATCGCCATCCAGTTCCACCACCGGATTGGCTACTTTAATTTTTTTACTCATAGTTGCCTGATTTAGTAATGCAAGTTTGCAAACCTAATGCAAAAGGGTAAAAATACAAATGATAAAAATATCAAATGCCCTAATCCGTATTTTTGTTAGTTGAAGAGCAATCATGGCTACCAACGTATTTGGCTATATCGGGCGTTTTGTGGAACTGACAGTGGAGGAGCGAGCCCTTCTCCGACAGCATATCCAGATTATGACCTGCGCACCGCGTCAGGTATTGACCGGCATCGGCGAACTGGAACAACATACTTATTTCGTGGAAAGGGGACTGGTGCGGAAATTCTTCTATCGCGGCCAGGAGGATGTAACCGTGCAACTGGCCACAGAAGGTGATATTATCAGCTCCTCTGTTTCCTTTCTGTCGGGTGTACCCTCTGAATTCGTGGTGGAAACCATGGAACCCTGCACCCTGGCCTTTATCACCAAATCAGCACTCGAAACCCTGTACGAAACCAGTCTGACCTTCGAAAAGCTTGGCCGACTGATTATTCTCGAATGGATGCTGACTAAAGAACGAGCCGATACCCACCGACTGATCAGCAGTCCCAAAGAGCGCTTCCTGCAATTTCTCGAAGAACAGCCTGCTCTCATGAACCGGGTTCCTCAGAAATATCTGGCATCCTTACTCGATATAAAACCCGAAACGTTTAGCCGATTCAAAAAACAACTGGCTTTGGGAGGGCTTAACTGATCGTGAAAAGATTTTCTTCACCCGTATTTGAATCTGCCCGCCAGAATCTGTTCCAGTATATGAATGCCTACTGCGGACTGACTATGGAGGAATTCGGAAAACTGCTGGATCATTGCAGTTTCCGAACCATAGAGAAGAAAGAGTTTTTGATCAAACCCGGGGAAGTGGATGTTTATTTTAATTACATCATTGAAGGAGTGGCGCGGAAATTTATCAGGGTAGGCAATAAGGAGATTACACTCCAGCTTTCCACCGAAGGCCATTTTATTCATGCCGAACACTCGTTCCACACCGGCATGCCCGCCGACTGTTATGTGGAAGCCATCGAGAAAACCAGTTTTATTTCCATCCGGAAATCGGAAGTGGAAACACTTTTCGAAGAGATTCCTGTTCTGAACA
>DATCJQ010000392.1:0-4185 GCA_036562745.1 Flavihumibacter sp. | reverse complement strand
TCACCGTCCGCCCGAGCCAGTAATCCTTCACATCGCCACGGGCATTCAACTGGAAGATGGCTGAGAAGGTAAACTTGTCTTCATGCGGACGCAGGGAACACAATTCATTCGAGATCCGTTCGGGCAGCATGGGATTCACCCGGTCGGGCAGATACACCGATGTAGCGCGCAGATAAGCTTCCTTATCCAGCTCCATTCCGGGCTGTACATAATAACTCACATCCGCGATATGCACCCCGATTTCATAACCTCCCCGCACGGATCGGATCGACAGGGCATCATCAAAATCCTTGGCATCCACCGGGTCGATGGTAAAGGTCAGCACATCGCGCATATCCCGGCGTTTTGCCAGCTCTTCCGGATCGAGCTCTTCAGGAATCCGGGCCGTTTCTTCCAGCACATCTTCGGGAAAGGAAAGGGGAAATCCGTTTTCCAGGATGATTTCCTTCATGGCGAGGTCGTTCTCGGCTTCTTCCTCAAACACTTCCACCACCTCGCCTACCGGCTTTTTCTTATTGGACCACTCGACGATTTTCACCACCGCACGGGATCCGTTTTCAGCGCCTTTCAGGTTTTCCAGCGGGATATAGATATCCGGCATGGGTTTATCACTGTCGGGCACAAAAAAGGCAAAGGTCTTGCTGAGTTCAATTCTTCCCAGGAAACGTTCCTGTTTGCGCTCCAGCACTTCGGCAATCACGCCCTGCATGCGGCCTCCGCCCCGTCCCGATGAACGCAGCACTTCCACCCTCACTTTATCGCCATGCATGGCGGTATTGAAATCATTCGGCTTGATCAGGATATCCTGATCGTACCCGTCCACCACCACAAATCCCATTCCGCTACGGGTAATTTCCATTCGGCCAACGGGCAGATCACGATCTTCGCGCGCCGGCCGGTTCTTCTTTTTCAACTGTTTCTTCTGACTCATTCTTTTAGTTTTTCGGATAGGCTGAATTAAGTATACTGCTTACTAAATTTACCGATAATCGAGCGAAAGCTTTCCACCTCATCAAACAAAAACTCCATTTCGATCGGTATCACAAACAGCGGCAGATCCTTCAGTTCCTCCTGAAATTTCACGAGTCGGACGGCATCCTTTTCGGTGCTGAGAATTAGTTTATGTTTTCCCGAAAGGGTATCGAATCTCTTTTGTATATCCCTGATATCGTCGATGGTGAAAATATGGTGATCATTAAACACCATCTGTTCATAGGTCGTTACCGTCTGACTCAGGAGCTTCTTTAACGGCTTCGGATTGGCGATGCCGGTTACCAGCAATACTTCCATATCCTGCTCCAGTTGCATCTGCTGGTGGGTGATCACGTGGTAGGGAATTCCATAGCGTATGCCCGCAAAAAAGACCCGCTGATGACTGAGTGGATTTAGTTCCTTCCTTATCGCATCCGCTTCTTCCTTCGAAAGGTTGAGCGGACATTTGGTAACCACAATGATATCGGCCCTTTTTACGCTTGCTTTTTCATCGCGCAGATCGCCCGTGGGCAGATACCAGTCGCGGGTGTACAGATTACTGTAGTCCGTTAATACAATATTCAGGCCTGCTTTTATGGAACGGTGCTGAAAGGCATCGTCCAGGACTATCATCTGGGTTTCGGGGCGATCATGTAACAAGAGGGGAACCGCCACCATTCTTTCCTCACCCACCGCCACGGCCACATCCGGAAACTTCAGGTGAAACTGCATGGGTTCATCACCGATCTCCAGGGCCGTGGTAGTTTCATTGGCCAGGGCATAGCCCCGGGTTTTGCGTTTGTAACCCCTACTCAGGGTTGCCATCTTCAGCTCGCTGCCGAAATTGCGCAGCAACCATTCCACCATGGGCGATTTTCCGGTTCCGCCCGCGGCAATATTCCCCACGCAGATGATGGGCAGATTGAACTTCGCACTCCGCAATATGTTTGCATTATAGAGCCGGTTCCGCACAAAGATCACCAACCAGTACAAGAGCGAAAACGGAAACAACAATATGCGCAGTGGCTTTAATAGCGGAAAATTAAAATTCATAAAATGCGTCCGGGGTTATACAACCATTTAATGGTAAATCATAGGGATCCAGTCCGGGTAACTGGTGCATGGGTTCAAAATAGCTGATGCCCAGTTTATAACAATCTTCCCGGCAATGGGTTAAATATCGGTCATAATATCCCTTTCCATAGCCCAGGCGGTATCCTTTTTTGTCGAAGGCCAGCAGGGGCAGGATCACCAGATCGATCTCTTCCGGATCCAGCCGCGATCCGTCGACAGGCTCGGCTATCCCATATTTATTTTTCTTATAACTGGTATCCTCATCTACCAATATCGCTTCCATATGCGGGTGTTGCAGATCGATCAGCGGATAAGCCAGGCGGAGAAGAGGAATTCTGAACTCCATGAAATCGGTGATCAAAAAAGTATTGGGTTCGGCCTTCTCCCGCAGCGGCCAGTACGACATAACGGTTGTCAGATGATCGGGCCATTGCCATTGCTGAAAGCGAATCAGGATGAGATCATCCAGCCGGCTCCGTTCACTATCGGTGAGGGACAAACGCCGATTCAGATAATCGGTGCGGCAACTGGCTTTGGTCATAGCTCAGCGATTGATGAAAAATGAAAATACCGTTGTACCGTAGTTGCGCTCCTGCACAAACCAGGTATAGCCTTCATAGCGGTTTCGGGGTGTATGTTCCAGCACAAAAAAGCCTCCGGGTTTGAGCAACTGACGCTCCACCACTTTTTTGGGCAGATCATCGATGGTGCTGAGCGCATAAGGCGGACCGGCAAAAATAAAATCGAACTGCTCGGTGCAGCTGTCCATAAACTTGAACACATCCATCTTCACCACACGGATATGCTCGATACCCAGCTCCCTGGCCGTTTTGGAGATAAAGGCATGCATGGCGGGATCCTTCTCCACAATCACCTGCTGTGCTGCACCGCGCGACGCCAGTTCGTAACTGATGCTGCCCGTGCCGCCAAACAGATCCAGCGTGCTGGCCCCTTCGAAATCAATATTATTCTGCAATATGTTGAAGAGTCCCTCTTTGGCAATATCCGTAGTGGGACGTGTATAAGGCATATGACTGGGCGGATTCACTTTGCGTCCGCCGAATTTTCCACTTATAATACGCATAAACCTGATTGAATCAGCGGCGTGAAAAAATGTACCGGCATGCCCTGCAAATGCCGATCGTTGAGTTCAATTCCATCCGGCACACCGGTCTGCACCAGGTTGCCCAAATATTTATAGAGATCGAGGTACAAGGCGCTTTCGGTATCCATCCATCCCGACCATTCCACGCGGGTGGTGGCGGGCGATAATCCTTCTGCCTCCAGGGCTCTTAACACCAGATAACTCACATCATCGGGTGTCTGGTAAATATATTGCTGAAAGATTTTCCATCCCTTATTATACAGCGCCAGGAACAAGCGTTGCTGATCGATTACGAGGTACAGCACACCTTCTTCCGGATGTTCCATTTTACTCAGGTGCTGCATCCAGGCAGTCAGCTGATGTATATGCCGGGTGTTGGGATGAAGATCGGCTATCCCGTTATAGGTTTCACGCGGCATGCGATAGAGGGTATAATGATTTCCATCGGCATGCTGATCCGTTAACATGGTTCCCTTAAAGAGATCACCGAACTGGCAATCGAGCAGCTCCTTGGCATTTTCATTTCCGTACAAGGCGGAAGGCACCAATACCGACTGGCTGGTCTGATGCAAAACGATGAGCCGCTCCCACCGGTTTACCCATTCTTTCTGATCGCGAACCCAGTCCTGGAGGGGCGCCTGCTCCTCCTCAACGGGATCAAACTTCACACTTTCAATAAAGAGGGGCTGTCCATCGGGATGCATTCCCAACAAACGAATACCGTCTTCCGCGAGCTGAACCAGCAGATGTTTGTCGGACAGGTTGGATAAATCGTTGAGCTCTATCTTAAAACTGGTGGTGTAAGACATAACAAGTGCTGCAATAATACGGTATTTTCCGCAGGAAGGCGGAGGCCTCAGGAAGTCCAGTTTCTCAGCAAGTTCCGTCCTTCTTCCTTGATTCGCGCATCGTCTTCGATGGTGGGCGGAAGTTTCTCCAGTTTTTTCAGGTATTCGATGGCTTTGTCACGCTGATCCAGGGCATCGTACACCTTGGCCAGTTCGAGGTAGGTAAGGTTAAAGCCGGGGTTCAGC
>DATCJQ010000438.1:0-2189 GCA_036562745.1 Flavihumibacter sp. | reverse complement strand
GACAGAATCTCCTCCATCGCGATACTATCGAGTTCGAAGACCAGGGACTGGCCGTCCTCGAGTTGGGTGATGGCATCCAGGGCTGCTTACAATATAGTATCAACGCCCATGACCGGAATATGGAAGGTTCCATTACGCTGTTTGGTGAAAAGGGAACGGTAAAACTCGGGGGCACCTATCTCAATAAACTGGAACATGTGGCCGTAGAGGGGATTGCGGCTCCGGTGTTCGTGGAGCAGGTGCCGGGAAATCAGTACGGTTCCTATGAAGGCAGCAGCAGTCAGCACCACCTGGTGTATGAAGCCGTGCTCCGTTCACTGGATGATCCCTCCTACCAGTATCTGGAAGCCGCCGAGGCCATTCAGACCATCTCCATAATTGAGTCTATCTATTCCAACATGGAAGAACGCTTCAGCTGATATGGGAAAGAGAATTGTTTTTACGGTGATTAATGAGCTGAACTACGACCAGCGGATGCAACGCATTTGCGGAAGCCTGGCCGCAGCAGGTTACGAGGTTTGCCTGGTGGGACGCGATTTTAAAGACAGTCCGCCTCTTTCGCCCCAGCCCTTTGAACAGAAAAGGCTCCGCCTCCGCTTCTCCAAAGGCAAACTCTATTATATCGAGTTCACCATCAGATTGTTCTGGTGGTTGCTCTTCCGTCGTGCAGATCTGATCTGCGCCATCGATCTGGATACCATTATTCCGGTTTATCTGGTGTCCAAACTGCGCCGGATTCCCCGGGTTTACGACGCGCATGAGCTTTTTTGTGAGATGAAAGAAGTGGTGAGCCGTCCCTTTATCTATGCCTGCTGGAAAAGGGTGGAGAAATATATGGTGCCCCGATTCCCGCTAGGATATACCGTGAACCAACCCATCGCCGGGATCTTCAAAAAAGACTATGGGGTGGATTATAAGGTCGTTCGCAATGTGCCCAAACTGCGCGAGTCGCAGGTTTCCATCGGGAAAGATAATTACCTGCTTTACCAGGGCGCGGTGAACGAAGGAAGATTGTTCGAATTATTAATTCCGGCCATGCAATGGGTGGATCGCCCCTTACATATTTATGGAGATGGCAATTTCCTGGATCAAACCCGTGAGCTGATCAAAAAATACCAGCTCGAAGAAAAAGTGCTACTCAAAGGAAAAAAATCTCCGGCAGAACTAAAGGCCATCACCGCCCGTGCCTGTCTGGGATTTACCCTTTTTGAAAATAAGGGATTGAGCAACTATTATTCCCTGGCAAACCGGTTCTTTGACTATGTCCATGCCGGAACGCCGCAGATCTGTTCTGATTTCCCGGTTTACCGCGAACTGAACAAAACCGGCGCGGTGGCTGTTCTTATTACCACATCTACTCCCGAAGCATTGGCCGGCGAAATAAACAATTTGCTCGAGAATCGGTTACTGTACGAGGAATTGCAGCAAAACTGTCTGCAACAGCGAGAAAGGTGGAACTGGGAAACAGAGGAAAAACTGGTTATTCAATTTTATCACGAGATTTTTCAAAAGCTAGTTGAACAATAAAACAATTCATATCGTGAGTCACGATGTACCCTACCCCATGGACTACGGCGGGGTCATCGATATATTCTGCACCATTAAGGCTCTGCATGCGGCAGGTGTGCAGATCATACTGCATTGTTTCGACTACGGCCGCGGGCAACAACCCATTCTCGACGAATATTGCGCAGAGGTTCATTATTATCCCCGCCAGGAAGGCCATAAGGGATTCTGTTTTCATCTTCCTTATATCGTGGCATCGCGGATGAATGCTGATTTACTCGACCGGCTCGCTGCCGATGCGTATCCTATCCTGGTACAGGGCATTCATTGTTCCTGTCTGCTGGAAGACGAACGGTTTCGGAACCGGCGTATCGCATTGCGTTTGTTCAACGTAGAAACCACCTATTACAAAGAACTGGCAAAATATGAGCGATCACTTTTTAAGAAAGCATACTTTATCCATGAAAGCCGCATGCTTGAAAAGCAGGAGAAAAAAGTGGCTGCCACCTGGCCGGTGCTGACGCTTTCGGAAAAAGATCGCGACTATTATAAATCGGTATACCATGCGCGGCAGGTCGACTATATTCCCGTTTTCCATCCGCATGATTCGGTGGATGCCTGCGATGGCGTGGGATCTTTCTGTTTGTACCACGGTAATCTCTCCGTGGCGGAAAATGAAAAAG
>DATCJQ010000376.1:0-2553 GCA_036562745.1 Flavihumibacter sp. | reverse complement strand
GAGTGATCCTGCGGCGGTAGAAACCTTCAAAGAGGAGCACTATATTACGGATGAAGACCTGGAAGCAATGAAGCAGGTTCCGGTTCTGCCTGATCGACGGCTGCAGGATTACCGTTCGACGTACAATGACATCCGGGAGTGGCTGCGAAGTCAGAAGCATGGGGCGAACCCTTCACCCAGCGATATCGATTGGGGCGATGTGGTCTTCGAAGTTGATTTGTTGAAATCACAGGAAATCAACCTGGACTACATCCTGGAGCTGATATTTGAGAACAACAAGAAGGCGAAGAACAAGGACGTGCTGGTTGACGAGATCCGCCGTACGATCCGCGCCAGCGTAGGCAACCGGGCGAAAGAAAGTCTGGTGGTTGAATTTATCCAGGCAACCGACCTGGACACCATCGAGGACAAGGCGGGCATTATCGACGCGTTTTTTGCCTATGCCCAACGCCGTCAGAAGCAGGAGGCCACCAACCTGATTGCCGAAGAAAACCTGAATGAAGAAGCGGCGAAGCGTTATATCACGGCCTCCCTCCGCCGCGAATACGCCAGTGACAGCGGTACCGAACTCAACTCCATCTTGCCCACGATGAGTCCGTTGAATCCGAAGTTCCTGGAGATGAAAAGGCGGGTATTTGAGAAGATTGCTGCCTTTGTGGAAAAGTTTAAAGGAGTTGGCGGAGAGGTGTGATGGGATAACACCCCTTCCCCCCCAACGGGTTGCGACTGAATTCACCCGACCGCCCTGGGGACGATCGGGTGAATGAACATGGGACCGGTAAACGTCAGTCGACTTTGACCACCTTGAGGTAACTCAAACCTCCGGCCGCCGTTTGATATTGGTAATCCCCGGGTGCCGGCATCCACCAAAATACTTCCAGCGCCAATGTCGTGCCCTTTTCGAGCTTCATTACCCTGACCGAAGAAAATGATGTTCTCGTTCCTACGAGGTTAAAATCCTCATAGTCGGCACGCTGGCCGTTTACCATTATACTCGCATTGAGAGGATAGTCGGGATCTATATCTCTTCTAAGTCCAAGTCCAAATGAAATTTCATAAGTACCTGATTGAAGAATTCTCAGGACCCTATAATCTTCCACTTGAAAATAATCGTTATCCAGGGTAAAGTATGTAGGCCACCAAAATATGTGACTATAGTTTTGAGCTTGCCGTATCCAAAAAACGACTGCGTCAGGTTGGTTTAACCATATGGTAGGCTGTCCTTTTCTGTCGTCCGAATTCGTCAGCCGGACCCATTGCGAATTGGTATAATAGTAGAAACCGGAGGGTGGATCGGTCTGGTACACGAGCAGGCCTTCCGTCCCGTTCAGGGCTTCGCGGTCTTTGGCTGGCATCCTGGGAAAGAGGACGCCCTTATTGTCGGATGTTACGTCGAGCTGCGCAGAAGGATGGGGAGTGGTCGTCCCAATACCTACCTGCGCGCTCATAGTGAGTGGAAAGAGAATAGTAAGCTGAGAAATAAGTGATCTGAAAATCTTCATATTTTCGATTGATCTTTGTAACAGGGATCAGGTTAAACTTCGTGAATCCGGGGTTCGAATTTAGTGGCAAAAACACCCCCAAACGAGCTCCAAATGGCTCTTCGCCGTTTTATTGAGTCAACCTGCTGCCCCGATCCGCACCGCACGTGGGGTTTCTGGATGATGTACCACCGGCTTAGAAAGTTACAGTACATGTGGAACCACAAACGTGTTTACAGGATATACACGGCCATGCGTTTAAATCTGAGGAACAAGCGCAAGAAACGTCTTCCAGCTAGGGTAAAGTCACCTTTGCTCTGTCCTATTGGACCAAATATCACCTGGAGTCTTGATTTCATGCACGACACTTTGGCCAGTGGAAAGACGATCCGTACACTGAACGTCATCGACGATTTCAGTCGGGAGGCACTTTCCATTACTGTTGACACAAGCCTGCCTGCTCAGCGGGTGATTCGGGAACTGGAAAAATTGCTGGAGTGGCGTGGCAAACCCGAAAAGATCCGTTCGGACAATGGGCCGGAGTTTGTCGCTGAGGCCATGCGTGGATGGTGTGAGCAGAACAACATACAATGGGAATTCATCCAACCTGGGAAGCCCACACAGAACAGCTTGATTGAACGGTTTAACAGAACTTTCAGACAGGATGTACTTGACAGCTATATGTTTGACAGCCTGCCTGAGATAAGGAAATATGCAGAGGCGTGGGCATGGATGTACAACAATGAAAGACCTCACTCTTCTTTGGGGCAGTTAACACCGACAGAGTTCCTGTTGAAATATGGAAAACTCTCCGAGTTTCCCACATTCCAACAGGATAGCAATAGCAAATCTGATTGGAATTTTTTAGTTTTGGATGTAGCTAGCTAGGGGAAGATTACTGTCTGATAGGACTATCTCCCTAGGATTAGGATCAAGCATAAAGTATAACGGATAAATATACGTTATATCCTTTATGCTCCTTTCATAATATATATGTTTGAGTTAACGTTATCGAAGAGAATAAAAATCGAAAAAAGTATTACCAATGAAACCAATTTCCATCCTCATAATA
>DATCJQ010000373.1:0-1992 GCA_036562745.1 Flavihumibacter sp. | reverse complement strand
CTTCAAAATCATCATGGGTGAAATCGATATGCCGAAAGGCGAAGTGTACCACGCAGTGGAAGGGGGTAATGGTGAACTCGGATTCTACCTGATCAGCGATGGCGGACGTGCACCTTTCCGCCTGCATTTCCGGAGACCCTGTTTCATTTACTATCAGGCCTTCTCCGAACTGACCGCGGGAGCCATGCTGAGTGATGCCATCATCACGATGAGTAGCCTCAACCTGATTGCCGGTGAGATGGATGCCTAACCGGAGCGTAAAACGAAAAAACTGATTAATAATAGAAAGGAACGATAGAAAGAACCGATACATCAAAAAGATCTTTCTCCGTTCGTCAAGATTGACCTATGGTACAATTCTCAGAAGAAAAACTGGCTAAAGTGCGGGAGATCATCGCAAGGTATCCGGAAGGGAAACAAAAATCCGCCTTGTTGCCCGTGCTGCATCTTGCGCAGGAAGTGTATGGATGGCTGAGTCCGGAAACCATGGACTACGTAGCCTCTTTGCTGCAGATTGAACCAATTGAAGTGTACGAAGTGGCAACTTTCTACACGATGTACAACCTGAAGCCGGTGGGTAAATACGTGTTTGAAGTTTGTCAGACAGGTCCCTGTATGATCAGCGGCAGCGATGATATCATTGAATATATCAAGCAACGCCTCGGAATCGGTGTGGGCGAAACCACTCCCGACGGGCTGTTTACCCTGAAAACCGTTGAATGTCTGGGTGCATGTGGTTACGCTCCCATGATGCAATTGGGCAAACATTATAAAGAACATCTGACTCCTGAAAAAGTGGATCAGATTATCGAAGAGTGCCGCAAGCAGGCAGGACAATTAAACTAGTGGACCGCTCCCTTCGGGAATGTTCACAGCCAACTAAAAACGACGAGATTATTTAAATATGGGCATCAAACTACTTTTAGAAAAAGCGCAGGTTGAAGGCATTCGATCCTACGAAGTATATCGCCGGGAAGGTGGTTATCGTGCGGTGGAAAAAGCACTGAAAACCATGAGTCCGGATGCTGTTACCGAAGAAGTGAAAAAGAGTGGCCTGCGGGGCAGGGGCGGTGCGGGTTTCCCCACCGGTATGAAATGGAGCTTCCTGGCCAAACCGGAAGGCATTCCCCGTCACCTGGTTTGTAATGCCGACGAGTCAGAGCCCGGCACCTTTAAGGACCGTTACCTGATGGAGTTTATTCCTCACCTGCTGATTGAAGGATTGATTGTATCCTCCTATGCACTGGGATCCAATGCAACCTATATCTATATCCGTGGCGAGTATGCCTGGATTCCTGATATTCTTGAACAGGCCATCGCCGAAGCAAAGGCAAACGGATGGCTGGGTAAAAACATTTTGGGCAGCGGGTTCGATCTGGAAATCTATGTACAGCGCGGTGCCGGTGCCTATATCTGCGGTGAGGAAACTGCCCTGATCGAATCGCTCGAGGGTAAGAGAGGCAACCCGCGCATCAAGCCGCCCTTCCCCGCCGTTAAAGGTGTTTGGGATCGTCCGACTGTGGTGAATAATGTGGAGACCCTCGCAGCAGTAGTGCCCATCATCAATATAGGTGGTGAGGAATATGCGAAGATTGGTGTGGGCCGTTCAACCGGTACCAAACTGATTTCTGCCTGCGGGAATATCAATAAGCCCGGGGTGTACGAAATTGATATGACTATCTCCGTGGAGGAATTCATCTTCAGCGATGAATATTGCGGGGGTATCAAAAACGGCAAGCGTCTGAAAGCCTGTATTCCCGGTGGATCATCCGTTCCCATTCTGCCTGCCAACCTCTTGCTGAAAACGGCAAAAGGCGAAACCCGCTACATGAACTACGAAAGTTTGAGCGATGGGGGCTTTGCTACCGGCTCCATGATGGGATCAGGCGGATTTATCGTGCTCGATGAAGATCAGTGCGTGGTGAAAAATACTTATACCCTGGCGCGTTTCTATCGCCATGAAAGTTGCGGACAATGTTCGCCCTGTCGTGA
>DATCJQ010000436.1:0-11255 GCA_036562745.1 Flavihumibacter sp. | reverse complement strand
GTTCAGCACGATATGCGGGCGCACACCGCGATGCATGGCCATCGGGGCATTGGGATCGCGACTGATCATATTACGCGCAATCGTGATATCAGCCCCAAAGAAATAGGCAAAAGAAATAAATACAATGACGATCAACCCCAGCAAAAACCCTCCCACCAGGGTCAAAACCTGCGGCAGGCTCAGCAGTTCCTTATGCAGATCAAAATCCAGGGCATGAATGAAATAATAGGTGAGGAATATCAGCGGAATCACTGCATTGTTGATACAATATTTCAGAAAGGGACGGGTGGTGGTTGCCAGAAAACGGAAATGCCGGCAGAACAGGATAAAGGTGGTGATATTCCAGCTCATGATGAAGATGCCGATCGAAACCCCCACAATGGCTGCGGAAAGAGCATTCACGCTACCAAGGTATTCGGGTGAAAGATAGAGCGAGTCCACCCCGAAGCTGGCCATGAAATTTCCGCTCACGGCCCCGAAGAGCACGAACCAGAAAATCAGCAATATTTGAAACTTCTTAAAATGAAGAAGGAGCAGCTGTACGGCGAAAGAATAAAATATGGCTTTGAGTCGGTGCTTCATAGCAGTATCCAAGATACACTCTTAGAACGTTATGACAACCCGTAAATTATGCCCGCTGCCTGCGATCGCTGAAAAGATAAAGCATGCCCGTAAGCGATAATACCAGGAACATGGCAACCAGTTGATGCAGTTGTGCCATCCATTCGAAATTGCCCCAGTGGTTTGGTATGATAGACTTGCTGCTCAATACCGACAGGATGCCGAGCATAACCTGCACCACCACCAGTATCAGCGGCCATCGCAGCCAGGTCCTGGCTTTTGCAGACAGATTCTCCAAACTTGCTTTCCTGTACCAGATGATCACCAGGATGGTAATCAGGTAAGCCAGGTTGCGATGAATAAAATGAACGGTGATGGTGTTATCGATAAAGTTGATGAGCCAGGGATTATGACTGGCCATGCCATCGGGTAACCAGGAGCCATTGATTGTGGGCCAGGTGGGTGCGGCTGTGGCGGCCTTATGTCCGGCCATCAACGCTCCGTAAATCAATTGAATCGTCAGCAGCACCAACAAGAGCACCAGGCCTTTTTTTACCGGGGCTGAATAACGTCGCTCGGTTGCGGGCACCAGTAACTGCAGTGCAAACCAGAATGTATAACAAAGCAAGCCGACGGCCAGCACAAAGTGCATAGCCAGACGGGTGGGTTTCACATATACCGCATCGCCGGTAAGGCCACTGGCCACCATAATCCAACCCACAGCGCCCTGCAATGCGCCAAGTACAAACAATATCAACAGCGGATTGACCATATCCCTGCGGAGATAACGTTTCGCCACCAGATAAATAAACCCGATCACAAACACCACCCCGATGAGGCGGGCCCAGAAACGGTGAAACCATTCCCAGAAAAAGATAAACTTGAAATCTTCGAGGGTAAACCCGGTATTCAGCAGGCGATATTGCGGCGTTTGACGATACTCGTTAAACTTCTCCATCCAGGCCGCTTCATTCAACGGGGGCAAGGTGCCGGTTACCACATCCCATTCGGTAATCGAAAGTCCCGATCCGGTCAGGCGCGTAATACCGCCCAGTAAAATCTGCACGATAATCATGCCCACCCCTATCAGCAGCCAGATGGCCACTGCCCGGTTGCCCCGCAGAATTGAATTTGTATCCATGGCCCGCAAAGTTATCTCTTTGCGGCCGATTTTTTGGTAATGGGAATCGCGAGCAGCGGAATACGAATACCGTCGGCCACCTTGGAGGTGATACTGTAATCAAACAGTTTGTCAAATACGGTGCGCTCGTGTACAAACATCACCAGGGCTGCTTTTTTATGATCGGCCGTAACATTTACGATATTCTTCCAGAGCGGCAGATCATTTTTCTTCGGAATCAGCCGTCCGGCAATTTCCGGATATTCAGCAATCACCGCCTCGAGCTGTTCCTGATCCGTTTCAGGAACTGAGGTGAGGGAAATCACTTCCAGTTTTGCATTCATCCATTTGCCCCATTCTATCAGTCGCGGCAGGGCGGATTTCGCCTCTTTCAGAGAGATGGCAGCAATGAGTTCTTCCAACTCTACGGCATGCCAGTCGCGCGGCACGGCCATCACCGGAAATAAACTATGGTTGATAATCGTACTGGTATTGCTTCCCCAGAACCGTTCAATGGCATTGGATGCACCATGGGTACCCATCACAATCAGATCAGCTTTGTTTTCCAGCATATGATTGATAATGCCGCCATTGATCATCACGCTCTCCCGCACAGTGCTGCTGATCAGGGGATGCCCTTCACTGCAATGCATTTCGCAACGTTCCTTTGTAATCGCAGCCAAACGGTCTTCAATCGCGGCCAGGTTTACATGATGGGGATCTATATTCCAGTCGGCGGGATAATCCTGCGCCGCTTTCAGGTTCAGAATATGTAATACCTCAATGGTCAGTCCCTTACCCTTTGCCAGGTAAATGGCCTGATCCAATGCGCCAATAGCGTTCGCTGAAAAATCAAATGGTACTAATATGTTTGCCATGTCCTCTTATTAATTATTTAATCATCTTCCAGTAATAATGCCCAGTGCCGCTGTTCAAACTCGCTTCTTTTCAGCTTTTTTGCCAAATGCCGGTATCTCAGGATGCCCGCAATAAAACAGGCAGCGGCCACCCCCAGAAAGATCAGTTCAAACAGCCAGCCGAGTTTCAGCTCCACCAAACTGTTGATGGTTAAACCGGCAATGGAAAAATACAATGCCGAACGAATATACGCCAATAAGGTACGTTCATTGGATAAGCGTGTCCTTTGTATCGACAATTCGTTCTGAAGAGTCACCTGCTGCACCCTGGCAGCATGCTTTTCAGCCTGAGCGGCTTCCTGTTTTTCCGAATGGTTTTCCTCTTCCATCACCGGATAATTTTCTCCAAATTACCGAAGAAAAGAGAATTTATCAGTGTGGAAGTTTATCGCGGAATTTGCCGTAAACCCAGGTCCCGGCAATGGCACTGGCCAAAGTAACCAACACAACACTGGCTCCGGTGCCGATTTGCGCATAAAGCGGACCCGGACAGGCACCGGTCAGCGCCCAGCCAAAACCGAATAGCAATCCGCCGTAAATCTGTCCCTTATTAAAGGGCTTGGGATGAATTTCCACCGGCTCACCCTGAATGGTTTTGATCCTGAACCTGCGGATCAGGAAAACGGATAACATGCCCACGGCAATGGCCGATCCGATCACACCATACATATGGAAGCTTTGAAAACGGAACATTTCCTGGATCCGGAACCAGCTGATGAGTTCGGATTTCACCAGCACAATGCCGAAGAAGATGCCGGCTATCAAATATTTGAAGTTCGCATACCAGGGCTCGCTACGTGTCGACTCATTGATACAAATGGTATCGAGCGAACGTACTTCGAAATCGGTGTTCTGTTCAACTATTGACATAAACTTTTTTTGAGTTGCGAAGGAGACTATTAATTACATGCGCAGAATCAACGGAAGGATCAGGTTGGCCATGATAAATCCACCGACCATAAAACAAACGGTGGCTATCAGCGAAGGCAATTGCAGGGTGCTGATACCCATGATGGAATGACCCGATGTACATCCGCCTGCGTACCGGGTGCCGAATCCCACCAGGAAACCACCACCCACCATCAGGATCAGTCCTTTCAGACTCGTGAGTGCCGGCCAGCTAAACAGTTCCGTGGGTATCAGTCCGCTGTAATCCTTGATCCCATAACCACTCAATTCCTCAGCCAGCGCGGGAGCCACCTGTACGGGCGCGGGATCAGCCAGAAAGGCCGCAGCCAGCACACCGCCCAGCAGGATACCCGTTACAAAAAACAGGTTCCAGCTTTCCTTGCGCCAGTCGTAGTGAAAGAAGGGGACCTTCCCCGGAAAACAGGCTGCACACACATGTCGCAGCGAAGAGGAAATACCAAAACTCTTATTGCCTGCAAGCAAAAGTATAGGCACGGTGAGTCCTATTAATGGTCCTGCCACATACCAGGGCCATGGTTGTTTTAACCATTCTATCATTTTCAGAGAATTATTAAGGTAGAATCAAATACCGCTCAACACCTGCTCCAGCTGAGTTGCCGACACCACGCCGCTCTGACGCCATTTCATTTCGCCCTTACGAAATGCAATCAGTGTAGGTACGCCCTGAATCCCATAAAATCGGGCGGTATCCGGATTCTTGTCCACATCCACTTTCACAATCGTAACCGCATCGCCCAGTTTATCCTTTACCTGCTTTAAGATCGGAGCCATGGTTTTACAAGGTCCGCACCACTCGGCAAAAAAATCAACCAGCACGGGCTTGTCGGAGTGAATCAGTTCCTGAAACTTGTTCATACGCTCGATTTAAAATTTTTTGTTAAGCTGCGTCCATCCCCCACCGTTATATGCCTCTATGCCGGCTTTTTTCAGTTTTGAAACAGCGATCGCACTGCGTGTGCCGGAGCGACAAACCGTAATCACCACTTTCTTCTCTTTCAACAAATCCGGCACCTGATGATCGATCAGATCGAGGGGGATATTTACAGAACCCTCAATATGACCGCTCTGAAACTCGGCCGGTGTACGGACGTCCACTATTATCGCGCCCTCCTCCCGCAACGATTTAAAATCGATGGCGGTCCCGAAAAGGGACTTCAAAAACTTAATCATAGGTTACAGTAAAGTCGTTGGACAAACAAAGGGGGTGAGTTCCATTTTACCGCCGGCCTTGATGGCTCCGAATCCGCCTTTTACGTCGATCAGATTTTCAAAACCGCGGGCTTTCAAAATAGAATTGAAGATCATGGAACGGTAACCGCCTGCGCAATGCACGTAATAAGTTTTGTTTTTGTCCAGTTTATCCATGTTTTCGCTCACATAATCCAGCGGTAGATTTTCGGCTGTGGGTATGTGTTCGCTGTCGTATTCACTTTGCTTACGAACGTCCAGGATATTAATATTTTCACGGGCGGCCAGTTCGGCCAGTTCATCGGCACTGATGGTTTGGATACGATCCACTTCCTTCCCTGCAGCTTTCCAGGCTTCGAATCCGCCTTTCAGATAACCGATGGTATAATCGTAGCCCACGCGGGCCAGGCGGGTCACCACTTCTTCCACCCGTTCGGGTTCGGCCACCACCAGAATCTGCTGTTTCACATCGGGAATCAGTGCGCCCACCCAGGGTGCGAAATTGCCATCGATACCGATATTGATTGAATTGGGGATAAACCCTTTCGCAAATACCTGGGGATCGCGGGTATCCAGCACCAGCGCACCGGTTTCATTGGCAGCAGCTTCAAATTCTTCCGGCGATAATGCATGCTGTCCGCGTTTCAACACTTCATCGATGCTGTCGTATCCCTGCTTATTCATCATTACGTTCAGGGGGAAATAGGCGGGCGGCGGAGTGAGTCCGGTGGTTACTTCCTTAATGAACTCATCCCTTGTCATATCGGCACGCAGTGCGTAGTTGGTTCGTTTCTGGTTGCCGAGGGTGTCGGTGGTTTCGCGGCTCATATTTTTACCACAGGCACTTCCTGCTCCGTGGGCAGGATATACGATGATATCATCCGGCAGCGGCATAATTTTATTCCGAAGCGAATCGAACAGAATTCCTGCCAGCTGGTCCTGGGTCATATGCGCTGCTTTCTGTGCAAGGTCGGGACGACCCACATCCCCAATAAACAAGGTATCGCCGGAGAACAGCGCCACAGACTTGCCACCAGCATCTTTCAACAGATAACAGGCGCTTTCCATCGTATGTCCCGGCGTGTGCAACACCTCAAACTCCACATCGCCCACTTTAAACGTTTCGCCATCTTTCGCGATATGAGCTTCAAAACTCGGGTTGGCATTCGGACCATACACAATCGTAGCACCGGTTTTCTTCGCCAGATCCACGTGGCCGCTTACGAAATCGGCATGAAAATGGGTTTCAAACACGTATTTGATGGTTGCTCCGTCGGCCCTGGCACGATCGATATAAGGAGCCACTTCGCGAAGCGGATCAATCACCACGGCCTCCTTACCACTTTGTATATAGTAGGCTCCCTGAGCCAGACAACCTGTATAAATCTGTTCTATTTTCATGGTACAATCTCTTTTGAGTTTGCTAATACTGCAAAATTCAGGTTATTTCACAGGCCGGACTATGACTTTTGTCACATTCCGCGTTAATTCAGATAACGCGGTGCCAGGTCTCATTTCCAGTGAATTAACTCGATGGCATTCCGCTGCAGCCTGACTTTCCCCAGCTGTTCCATCTTTTTCAACAGGCGCGAAATCACTTCCCGCGAAGAATTCAGCTCGTCGGCAATTTGCTGATGGCTGAGCGACACAATATTTGAGCCAACAATATCGGCATGCCGTTTCAGGTAGAATTCCAGGCGCTCATCCATCGCCCTAAAGGCGATATGATCAATCGTAATCAGCATCTCCTCAAAGCGCGAGCGATAGGTATCCACCACAAACTGGTACCAGGAGGGATATTTTCTCACCCAGGCATCCATATATGTAAGCGGAACCGCCACCACATCGGTATCCTTCACCGCGATGGCCATAATGGCACTGGCTTCCTGCCTGATTCCGCAAATCATGCTCAGCGCACAGGCTTGTCCGGGTGCCAGATAATACATCAGGAATTCACTCCCCTGTTCATCCTCCCGATACACTTTCACCAATCCGTCGAGGATCAGCATGGTAGATTTGAAATACTGCCCCGTTCGCAGCAGTTGCTCACCCGCTTTGAAGGATCGGATTTCACCGGAAGATTCCAGCTCTTCGATCAACGGAGCTTCGAATGAGGGAAATTTTTGACGGATGAGTGATGTAGTCATGGCTGCAATTTGGAAATCAATAAAATTAGGACAAAAGAATCTTTTCTATTTTTGAGCCCATCATGGCATTGAAAGCCTATTTCCAGACAGAATTGATCGAAGCCGGTATTGACGAAGCCGGAAGGGGTTGTTATGCGGGACCGGTTTTCGCTGCGGCCGTGATTCTGCCCCGTGATTTTCATCATCCCCTGCTTAACGATTCCAAACAGGTTAAGGAAAAACAGCGGTACGAACTTCGGGATGTCATCGAAAAAGAAGCGATCGCCTGGGCCGTGGCTTCGGTAACCGAACTGGAAATTGACCGCATCAATATTCTGCAGGCCACCTGGATGGCCATGCATCACGCCATTCACCAGCTGAAAACCACGCCGCAGTTATTGCTGATAGACGGGAATCGTTTTCGTCCCTATGCCGGCATTCCGCACCGATGCATTGTTAAGGGCGATGCCGAATACGCATCCATCGCTGCCGCCAGTATTCTGGCCAAAACCTATCGCGACGATTATATGAACCGCCTGCATGCCCGATATCCCTATTATGGCTGGCAGGATAATAAGGGCTATGGCACCAGGGCGCATCGCGATGCCATTCTGCAATACGGACTCTGCGAGTATCACCGCAAGAGTTTTCAGATCGATCCCAGTAATCCGCGTTTATTCGAGTGATGGCACCCCGCGCCGGGTCTGGTCGTCGCTACTCGGCCATCTCCCATTCGCCGGCACCCTGACGGATGAGTACGGGCGGATCCTGTGTACAATCGATAATTGTGGAGGGTACCCATCCACCGGTGCCGCCATCCACCACGAGGTCAACCAGTTTGCCGAAGTTTTCCTGCATCATTTCCGGATCGGTGTATTCTTCCACCATCTCTCCGGGCAGGGAGGCACTCAGAATGGGGCGCCCCAGCTCTTTCACGATGTTGCGCGCGATTTCATTGTCGGGTACCCGGAGGCCGATTGTATCTTTCCTGCTTTTTAATATTTTTGGCACCTCTTTGCTGGCTGGGAGGATGAAGGTATACGGACCGGGGAGATGACTTTTCAGCATCCGGTAAAGAGGCGTGGATATCGATTTGGTATACTGGCTCAGATCACTCAGATCATAACAGATAAACGATAGTTGCGCTTTTGCGGGGGCTATCTGCTTGATCTGACAGATTCGTTCAATGGCCTTGTGTTGAAAAATATCACACCCGATACCATAAATCGTATCTGTCGGATAGATTATTATCCCACCTTCGCGGAGGGTATCTACTATGGTCCGGATAGCCCGAGGCTGCGGATTCTCCGGGTGAACGTGGATAAGCATAACCTAAGTTACTAAGAAAGACCTAACTACTATGTTACTGAAACCTGTTGATGTTCACGATGAACTGTCTCCGGAGGAATTCAGGAGCCGGTACTATGAGAAGAATTTGCCGGTGGTTATCAGAAAAATGTCCAAAAACTGGCCTGCCCTTGAAAAATGGAACTGGGATTATTTCGACCAGCTGGTGGGAAAAGTGAAAGTGGGCGTTTACAATAATATCAAAAGCGATGCCCGTACCCCGGTTAACACAGCCGACGGGTACATGCTTTTCGGTGAATACCTCGATCAGGTGCGCAAAGGACCCGTGGAGCTGCGGATCTTTCTCTTCAACCTCTTTACCCATGCGCCGGCTCTGGTTCAGGATTTCACCTGGCCCGATGAATACATGAAAGGTTTCGTGAAACGCTTCCCCATGCTGTTTGTGGGCGGCGAAGGCTCCGTTACCCACATGCATTTCGATATCGATATGTCGCATATCCTGCATACCCAGTTCGTGGGCAGAAAGCGGGTACTGCTCTTTCCTTTCGAAGAACAGTACAATCTCTACCGCAAACCCTGGGAAGTGCTGAGCTTTGCCAATTTTGAAAAATACTACGACCCGGAACGTTCCAAACTGGAGATCGACAAGTTCCCCCGCCTCAAAAACGCGGTGGGCTATGACCTGACCCTCCATCACGGCGATACCCTTTTCATGCCGGCCGGTTACTGGCACCATATGGAATACCTCGACAGCGGCTTCGCGATGAGCCTCCGCGCCATGCAGCAATCGCTCGAGGGTAAGCTGAAAGGAGTGTGGAATATCGTGGGAATGCGTAATATCGATACGCTCATGAAAAAGACGGTGCCGGATTGGTGGTATTCCTATAAAAAGAAAAAAGTGGGTAACTTTTCTTTATAAAATTTTGCATTGTATTGGTCCAGACCCTAATTTTAACTGGTTTTTAGAAAAAATACCCACTTTCCCGTCCAATCCCCTACGAATAACACGCCCTTTATTTTATTCGTAGTCTGCCTTCTATCCTGATAAAACCGTCGCACCCTTATAATACTTCCGATCGTGTGCATGAACCGTGCAGCAGGCATTCAACTTTTAATATTGAAAACCCGAATACAACCTCTTTCTTTTTGTGGTTTCAGAGGTAAGCACAGGCCGGCGATTTCCATCGCTGGCTTTTTTAATGCATTAAGGGAAATGATTTTTTTTCCGGGGGTATAACCCTTTTACTGAATGGTCCAAACCTCCTTACCGCGCAGCAACTGGTCGAGATCACCTTCTCCCTTCAGGGCGATGGCTTCATCGATCTGCAAAGACATCGTGTCTTCATAGCAGGCACGTTCCGCTTCGTAGAAAACTCCAAACGGACGCGGCATATGCCCTTCCACGCGGGGATCATCAAAGAGGCGAACCAGGACCTGGGCCTTGTAGAAGTCTTTTTCATCGTGAATCCAGCAATCGTCGGCCGATGCGCCATTGTTGAGATCCACAATCACCGGCTTCAGTCCATCCAGCTTGATGCCCTTATCCTTATTGGCACCAAAAAGCAGCGGTTTGCCCTGCTCGAGGAAGAGGGCCTGTTCGGGCTTGGTGGATTTCTCGGTAAATATCTCAAATGCCCCATCATTGAAGATGTTGCAGTTCTGATAGATTTCAAGGAAAGAAGCGCCCTTGTGCGCATGGCTGCGGATCAGCATTTCCTGCAGGTGCTTGGGATCACGATCCATACTCCGGGCAACAAAACTGGCATCCGCACCCATCGCCAGGGCAAGGGGGTTAAAAGGATGGTCAATCGACCCGAAAGGCGTACTCTTGGTAATCTTATGCTCTTCGGAAGTGGGAGAATACTGTCCCTTCGTTAACCCGTAAATCTGGTTGTTGAAGAGCAGAATATTGACATCGAAATTTCTTCTCAGTAAATGGATCGTGTGGTTCCCTCCAATGCTCAGTCCGTCGCCATCACCAGTTACGATCCAAACGCTCAACTCCGGACGGGTGGCTTTGAGTCCGCTTGCAATGGCCGTTGCACGTCCGTGAATGGAGTGCATTCCATACGTATTCATATAGTACGGAAAACGGCTGCTGCAACCGATACCTGAAACGATCACTATGTTTTCGCGCGGTATTCCCAATCCCGGCATGATCTTCTGTACCTGGGCCAGAATGGAGTAGTCTCCGCATCCCGGACACCAGCGAACTTCCTGGTCTGTCGCAAAATCTTTGGGTGTAAGGCTCGGTGCCGGTTGGGCCGCTGCAATTGTACTCATATCCTCAAATAATACGCAAAGTTACGCGTTTCCGATTATTCCCCCGGATCAGGTTCAACCCATTAAGGATTAGCGCAATACGTGGGCACGGGGCAGATGAACACCGGCAGCGGTCTGGTTAATCAGGCAATAAATCCAGCAAATACAGATAGGGCACATGGTAATGATGAATGAAGACATTCGACCCGTCGTCGGGCCAGCGCTCGTAATAGGCCGCGTCGCCCTTCAAAACGATGGTGGTGCCGGTACGCACATAGTGGTTGGAATTGTAGAAATCCGGCGACTGGTATTCCGTCAGCCGCTTGGCCACCATTTTTGATGTATGCTTTCCCAGGTATTTCTGATAATTGCGTTGCGCGCGGATGCTGGGTTTGCTCAGCTTGTTGTACACATATTTCAATACCACCCTGCGGGAAAAAGGCAGCTTGCGGATTACATCCTTCGCATTGGTAAAGGGGTTGGTGGGACTAAAATCCTGCACGGTCTGGATGGACAGGGGAACTTCAGGAACCCAGTCGGCACTGTTCACCACGTTGAACGCCCATCCGCCATAGGTCATCACCTCATAATCGTAGGCGAAATAAAGGTTTCCGGGCTTGGGACCGGCACTGCAATAGGTTTTAAAACGGATATCCGCCGGCAGTCGTCCCGATTTCTGCAAACTATAGAGATGAGCGGTTATCAGAAAGCCGATTGCCCCGCCCTGGCTATGTCCCACGATCAGGATATTACGTGTGCCTGCAGCGTAGGTGGAATCGAGTTTGGGAAGGATATCGCGCGAGAGATAGGCCGTCGACAGTAACCAACCCACGTGCACGGCGG
>DATCJQ010000365.1:0-4881 GCA_036562745.1 Flavihumibacter sp. | reverse complement strand
TTGAGCCTGAACAATCTCACCCTGTTCGACACGGAATACAAATCCGACGCAAAAAATATCTTCTTCATTCGTGGCTCAGTCGGATATCGTTTGAATCAGCACTGGATGCTGAATGCTTTTTTCGGCGTGAAAAATCCCGGCTCCTTCTGGGGCAGTTCGATCCAATATGGTTATCTCCGCCCGCAACTGGTGTTCGGATACTCCATCGGACCCACGTTCCAACGCGGATTTACGCTGGAGCAATCCTTGCGACCGGAATATTATCCCACGATTGCAGGAGAACTTCAAGCACATATCACCACCCTTGCTATCGCCAATATTAATACGGAAGAATACCAACGCGGGGTATATCATTTCAAACTGGGACTGCGATCGCCCACCCTTGCCTATGGACTGGCGCTGAATATGGATCATTTCAACAATGCCACCCGTAAACTGGAGAATGCCGGATTTTTTATAAAAACCTATTTCCGCTGATTGGCGATTTCAGCAAAATATTCCATCACTTTTTCTTCTGTGAGGCCTTGCTGCCGTATATCGCGAAACAGATCCTGCCGGAGCCGCCGATACACTACCACCGAATGTTCCAGTGCCTTCAGCAATCCCTCGCGGGAATAATCCGGCACGGTCTTAAACAGATTGTCGAAATCATCAGGACTCAACTGCGTTTCTACCTTCCTTACGCCCCTGGGCAGATTTCCATTTTTAATGTGAAATAGCGGACCAAACACGGTCATGCGCAGATAGCTGAAAAAATCGAAGGCCTCCATATATTCGCCCCTTCCAATCTTGAGCAGGGCATAATGCACCCAGGTCCAGAAGCGGTCCTCCAGCCACTGGTAATCGGAGTAGGGATACACCGGCATGGTATGCTCCATTATCTCCTTCAGCAACCCTTGTTTATCCAGCAGAATAATTGGATTTTCAATTCGATGCTCAAATTCCTGCGTCGTCACGAATTTGATATCGACGTGCAAAAGCGGATTATCGTAGAGGCAGATCAGCACTCTGGGTTCACCCACATGTTCACCCGTAAATCCGGAAAGGAGTGTGCCGAGCCGACCGGCCAGCTGCAGCATCTTCTCCTTATCGCCCCCAATCTTCTCCTTTGTAACCACCACAAGATCGAGATCGGAAAACTTATCCAGCTCATTCGTAATCCAGGAGCCGGCGGCTGCCAGTCCCAGTACCTGATTATCCTGTTCTAAGATTTTCACAGCCGAATCGGCGAATTGCTGCTGAATATTCATGGCTCAGGAATTTTGTCCCCCGGGCAACCCGCGGAACAGTTATTAAACAAGGTTGCGACTGGTTTCTCTGCGAAGAGTTCTGTATTTGATTGCTTTATACAGTTCAAACCACAGTACCGCCACAGCGGCCACCAGGAGGGAGCATCCCAATTCGCCCGAACTAAGCGCCCGAACACCGAAAAACGCCGCAACCGGTGGTACATATATGATCACTGCCAGCAGCACCAGCGTTGCACCGGTAATAAGCGGAAACAATTTATTCCTGTTCCGGAAGCTCTCAAACACGCTGTAAACAAAGGATCGGTTCACCAGGCTCAGGAAGATATTCGCAAAAATCAGGGCACAAAATACCATAGCCCGGGTAATTGGCTCATCCTTTCCATTATGCACCGCCCACTGATACACCAACAACACTCCCGCGGTAATCATCAGTCCCTGTACGATGCTCATACTTAATTCGCGCCAGTTCAAAAATGTTTCGGTCATGCGACGCGGCTGTTGCAGCATGGTATTTTTCTCCATCGGCTCGTTTTCATACACAATAGAACAGGTCGGACCCATTATCAGCTCCAAAAAGATCACATGTACCGGTGTGAAAATATGCGGATAAATCCAACCGAGAAACAGGGGCAGCGATACCGTAAGAATTATGGGGATATGAATGGAAATAATATACTGGATGGCTTTCTTGATATTCGAGTAGATCCGCCGGCCGGCCGCAATTCCATTGATCAGCTTACCCAAATCATCATTGGTGATTACCATCAGGGCAGCCGCTTTCGCAATTTCCGTACCCTTATTTCCCATCGCCACGCCGATATGTGCCGCTTTGAGGGCCGGTGCATCGTTCACGCCATCGCCCAGCATAGCCACCACTTCGCCATCCTTTTTCAATGCATTGATGGTGGCCAGCTTCGCTTCGGGAAACATACGCGTAAATAGCGTGGTCTTGCGGGTGATTTCGACCAGTTCATCTTCGGACGATTGAATGATTTCAGCCCCATCAACGGCTGCCATTTCATTCAGAATACCGGCCTGTTTGGCGATGGCATAGGTAGTTTCCGCATTATCGCCCGTAATCACTTTTACTTTTATGCCTGCATCCGCAATCCGTTTAAAAACATCCTGAATGCCCGCTTTGGGTGGGTCATAAAACACGGTGAAGCCAAGAAATTCAAAGGCGAAATCCTGTTGTTTTTCGGGAAAATTGGTGCCGTTAAACCCGGCGCGGGCAACCCCCAGAACACGATATCCCTGCTTGCCAAAATCCACAATTCGCGCCTCCAGTTTCTTCTTTTCCGCATCCGAAAGTGCTGATACCGCAAGAATCGCCTCGGGTGCTCCCTTGGCTGCGATGATCCGCTCACCCGAGCCATTCTCAAACAGGTGGGTCATCATGGGAGGCTTCCCTTCCAGCGGATATTCATGTATCATCTGAAATTCATTGCGACGATCCGCTTTCTGTGTTTGTTCATAAACCTGGTGAATCGTTTTCTCCATCGGGTCAAAGGGCACCGGCTCACTGCTAAACATAGCGGCCTGAATCAGTTCCGCAAGGGCAGGATTATTAAATCCGTCACCTTCATATACGCAGTCCGACTTATAATCGTAAAGCATCTTCAGATGCATGGAGTTCTCCGTGATGGTGCCGGTTTTATCTGTGCAGATCACCGATGTGCTGCCGAGGGTTTCCACCACACTGCTTCGCTTGATGATGATTCCCTCGCGCATCAGCTTCCAGGCCCCGAGGGCCATAAACGTGGTGAAAGCCACCGGAATTTCCTCGGGTAATATCGACATGGCGAGGGTTAATCCCGCCAGCAGACTTTGCAGAAAATTATGCGATTCCCAATAACTGTATACGCATACCATCAAAAAAACAGCCACCCCAATGAAGGCCATATTTTTCACGAAACGACTGATTTGCACGTGCAGTGGCGATGCTTCTTCCGTGATATCCTGAATGGATTGTCCGATCTTTCCCAGACGGGTACTGGTTCCGATTTTCTCCACCCTGATAACAGCCAGTCCGGATGCCACCAGGGTTCCGCTGTACACCTTGCGATCTTCGGTCTCAACACTCTTATACACCGAAAAACTTTCTCCCGTGAGGGATGATTCATTTACGGAGAAATCATTGCTGTGAACGATTTCGCCATCCGCATTGATCATATTCCCTTCCTCAATCACACATAAATCGCCCACCGCAATTTCGTGCGTGGGAATCTGCAGCAGCTTCCCGTTGCGGATGACGGTGCTGAGCGGTTCATTCAGTTTCTCCAGGGCTTCCAGCGCTTTCTTACTGCGTGTATCCTGGTAAAAAGAGATACCCGATACCGCAATAATCGCCCCCAGCATAAAAAACGCTTCCGAATAGCTGCCGACGATGAAGTATATTATGGTCACCGCTATCAGCAGCAGCAGCATGGGTTCCTTCAGAATATCCAGCAGCAAAGTGTACCAGGCCGATTTACGCAGGTCGGCGGGCTGATTCAATCCATATTTGCTCTGAGAGATTTTTAACTCCTCATCTGTAAGCCCGACCAACTCGGGGGGTATATTTAAAGACATGCGTATCGGCGAAGGTTAGAGTATAATTTACGCGAAATTAGGACTCCACCCAATTTTTCACCTTTGAACCCTTCACATAAGGACTTCCTCTTATTTCATCATCCCGAGTCGCCTCAACACCGAACCTGTAATTTCCTTGCGACAGGAACCAAAATCATCGCGTTTGAATTGCCGGTCCTGCACCAGTTTGGTAGCGAACAGGCATACGCCGTTCGAACCTTCCAAATAACCTACCCACCAACCGAGATTGATGCCGCCTTCACGGGTCCAACCGGTTTTTGCATGAATCCGGTACCCTTCACCCTCTTCGGTTATCATCACATTCTTCACAACGTCCATATGCTGTTTCGCGAAGGGTAATTTCTCTTCGTAGAGATCACGCAGAAACTGCACCATGTTCACCGGCGTAATGCCAAAGGCCCCGAAATTCCAGAAATCCGTTTCGGTTTGGGAGAGATTACCGTTTCCATATCGTGATTTCTCCAAAAATTCCCGCATCTTCTCCCTGCCGATTCGTTGGGCGATTTCTTCATAAGCCCACACGGCCGATATATCAAATGCTTCTGCCGCGGTCATATCGCGATAGGTTTCCGGACGATACCCATATTTGACTGTATCGGTTACTCCCGGCCAGCGCAGCGTATCATGCTCCGACTGAATGACCCCTGCCTCCAGTGCAAATAACAAATTCGGGATTTTAAAGGTGGATGCCGGCAATCCTTCCTTCAGCGCTTCCGCCGTATCGGAAACGATCCATTTTTTATTGCTATAATCATATACAACGATGGTACCCTGCACACCGCAGCTGTCGAACAGATCGCGGAAATCTTCGCGGATTTCGAGCGGCTCATCTCCATAGGGATTTAGATCCGTTGCCGGGGATTGACAGGCGGCGAAGCGTATCGCAACCATGATAACCGTCGCAACAACGGTTGCATTAAAAACAGACCCGGAGAAATATCCGGGCCTGCCTGTTATGTTGAAACTTCCAAAAAATTTAGTCAGTCGCATACATTTTCGTTCGGAAGGCTAATTGGTTATTGTTTGCGGATTTCCACTC
>DATCJQ010000362.1:0-2561 GCA_036562745.1 Flavihumibacter sp. | reverse complement strand
GAGTGGAATACACCCATGAAGTTCGTATAATGATAGCTGTTGGATCCGCTGCCTGCACCGCCTTCTCTCCTGCCAGTTTGCTTTCGCCATAAAAATTCACTGGGTTAACCGGAGCATCTTCCTTCAGCGGTTCGGCACTGGATCCGTCGAACACATAATCGGTGGATGTATGAATTAAACGGGTATGGTGTTCCACACAGAGTTTGGCGAGATCTGCCGGTCCCTGTCCGTTGGTCCGCATGGCGGCCTCCCGGTCAGATTCGGCCCGATCCACCGCGGTGTAGGCGGCACAATTGATACAGTAATCGGGCTGAAAAGCGGCAAATACCGTTGCCATTGCTTCCGCATCATCCAGGGGGAAATCCGTCCGGCTGGCAAACCGGAATTCGTACAGATGACTGAACAAGGGAGACAGCTCCCCCAGTTCAGATCCCAACTGGCCCTGGGCCCCGGTTACCAGAATCTTTTTCATAGTTCAGAGTTGAAACGGATGCTCAATTTCCGAAAACATCGGCCATTTCTCATCTTTTTCAGAGATGATCATGGCGTCAGCGGGCAGTTTCCAGTCGATATTCAAAGCCGGATCATTAAAAAAGATGCCGCCCTCTGACTCTCTGTTGTAAAACTCATCGCATTTATAGAGTACTTCGGCTGTTTCGCTCAATACGGAGTATCCGTGAGCAAAACCCTTCGGCACAAATAATTGCTTCTTGTTTTCAGCACTCAGTTCTATGGTGAATACCTGACCAAATGTGGGAGAATTCCTGCGGCAATCCAGCACTGCGTCGAGTATACTTCCTTCTATCACCCTTATTAATTTGGATTGAGCATAGGGAGGATTCTGAAAATGCAATCCTCTTACAACACCATATACAGACTTGGCCTGATTGTCCTGAACAAAATGACATGTGATTCCGGCAGCTTCAAATTCGGCTGCGTTATAGGACTCAAAAAAATAACCACGACGATCACCGAACACGCGGGGTTCATACACCCAGAGTCCGGGGAAATTTGTTGCGGTAAATGCCATCAGGATCTTTTTTCGTATTGTTCTTGATAATATTGCTGATAGGCACCACTGGTAACCCGGTCGACCCATTCCGTATTGGCCAGGTACCAGTCAACCGTTTTTTCCAGGCCTTCTTCAAATTGGAGCGAAGGTTTCCATCCCAGTTCACGATTGAGCTTGGTGGCGTCAATAGCATAACGCTGATCATGTCCCGGACGGTCCTTCACGTATGTAATCAGTTTGGCTGATTCCCCTTCTGCACGATTCAGTTTTTTATCCATGATGGAGCAGAGCAGCATCACCAGGTCGATATTCTTCCATTCGTTGAAACCGCCCACATTGTATTTCTCGCCGAGTTTTCCCTTATGGAAAATGGTATCGATGGCTTTTGCATGATCTTCCACCCAAAGCCAGTCGCGCACATTCTGACCATTGCCATATACCGGCAGCGGTTTGTTATGGCGGATATTATTTATCATCAGCGGAATCAATTTCTCGGGGAAATGATGCGATCCGTAGTTATTGGAACAGTTGCTCATCACCACCGGCAGATGATAGGTATGATAATAAGCCATCACGAGGTGATCGGACCCGGCTTTTGAAGCAGAATAGGGTGATCTCGGATCGTAGGGAGTTTCTTCGGTAAACAGTCCTTCTTCTCCGAGCGAGCCATACACTTCATCCGTTGAAACATGATAGAAGCGTTTATCCTCCAATTGATCTTTCCAATGCTGACGGGCCGCATTCAGGAGATTGGCCGTACCCAGCACATTGGTTCTCACAAACTGAAGCGGGTCGGAAATGCTTCGGTCAACATGGCTTTCTGCAGCCAGATGAATCACTCCGGTAAAATCATATTTTTCGAACAACGCACGAACCCCTGCTTCGTCGGTGATATCAGCTTTTTCAAACTGGTAATTCGGTGCCTTCTCAACATCTCTCAGGTTTTCGAGATTGCCTGCATAGGTCAGTGCATCCAGGTTAACGATCTTGTAATCCGGATATTTCTGCACGAACAACCGCACCACATGCGACCCGATAAAACCAGCTCCACCGGTTATCAATAATGTCTTTTTCATAATTTTTGCCGTGTTTACTCAGGTAACCGGTTAATTACCTGAAGTCTTAAACTCCTTGGGCTGCCGGAACAGTTCCTCATAAGGTAGTGACTTGAAATACTCGTATGTAATCCGCACACCCTCAGCACGCGATACTTTAGGTTCCCATCCCAGTATTTTTTTCGCGAGCGATATGTCCGGTTTTCGTTGCTTTGGATCATCCGTGGGCAGGGGCCGATAAACAATTTTCTGTTGGGTGCCTGTGAGACGAATGATTTCCTCGGCAAATTCCTTCAGCGAAATTTCATCGGGGTTACCAATATTCACCGGACCGGTATAATCACTCATCAGCAGGCGATAAATGCCCTCGATCAGATCATCCACAAAACAGAAAGAACGGGTTTGGGAACCATCGCCAAAAACGGTAAGATCTTCCCCGCGAAGTGCCTGGCCGATGAAAGCCGGAAGCGCGCGACCATCGTTCAATCGCATTC
>DATCJQ010000357.1:0-2784 GCA_036562745.1 Flavihumibacter sp. | reverse complement strand
GGTGAGCAGCATACCTACCATACCACCTACACCATGACAGGGGAACACGTCGAGGGTATCATCCAGGGAGGATTTTTGTTTGTAATAAACCACGATGTTGGAGATCAGCGCTGCAACCGCACCAATAAAGATACTTTGGGGAATGGCTACAAAACCGGCAGCGGGAGTGATGGCCACCAGACCAACCACGGCACCGATACAGAATCCCATTACAGAGGGCTTTTTGCCGCGCATTACGTCGAAGAACATCCAGCTACACCCGGCGGCACCGGCAGCAATATTGGTGGTTACAAAGGCAGACACAGCCAGAGAATTGGCACCCAGGGCAGAGCCTGCGTTGAATCCGAACCAACCGAACCAGAGCAGACCAGTACCAATCAGTACGTAGGGAATATTGGCAGGCGGAATTTCTTTGTGCTCCATATGGATTTGGCGACGCTTCAGCACCAGTGCTCCGGCCAGGGCTGCGCAACCAGCAGAAATATGAACTACGGTACCACCGGCAAAGTCGAGTGCACCCATCTGCAAAAGCAAACCATCAGAATGCCAGCTCATATGGGCCAGCGGCGCATATACGAAGATGGCGAACAGTACAATGAAAAGAATATAAGAGGTAAACCGAATTCTTTCCGCCACAGCACCTACCACCAGTCCGGGTGTGATGATGGCAAACATCAGTTGAAAAACGGCAAAGAGCGATTTGGGAATGGAGCCCACTGGCTCGCCACTGTTTACGCCCTTAAAGAAAAGATGAGTAAAGGGGTTTCCGATAAAACCTCCGATGGACTCTCCGAAACAAAGGCTGTAACCGAAAAATACCCACAGCACGCTCACCACTCCGGCGGCTACCACGCTTTTAATCATTGTTGAGATCACGTTTTTGCGGTGAACCATGCCGCCGTAGAAAAAGGCCAGTCCGGGGGTCATCAGGAATACCAGGGCTGCTGCCGTCAATACCCAGGCTATATCGGCGCTGTTATACTCATTCTTGGTATCTACATAATCAGGTGCAGTCGGCACGAATAGTGCCGCAATGGCCACGAGGGCCAGCACCAGGAAGGGGGCTACTTGTTTGATAGTCGCTTTACTCATTTCAGTCGGTTTTAGACATTATAAAAATAATAACTATGAACTCATAGGCTAAAAGTAGGTATAAAAATGAAATGATAAGGCTCAATATATACACATATAAAATATATTAATATGTATTTCTGTTTGACGGAGCGGAAAGGAGGGAATGCTCAGCAGACCAATTTTGAGCCCTCTGCATAAGTCCTTATTAACCAATACTATAATGTGATTTATTCAGGCGATGAACAGGGGAGGAAGAGGCTTAATACATGAAACAAATCCGAGAATTGCAACAGAGTGTACAAAACAAGCAATAATAAAAAAAGCGGCCGAAGCCGCTTTAAAACTAAATATGCATAAAAAATATAATATAATTAAAGTGCCAGCGATAACATGGCATCTTTGGTTTCGAGAACAGACTGTCCCATCAGGTACTCGTCCACTTTGCGGGCGCATTCTCTGCCCTCGCTGATCGCCCAAACTACGAGGCTCTGTCCGCGGCGCATATCACCAGCCGTAAAGATCTTGGGAATGCTGGTCTGGAACTCTTTCTCCGTAGCACGAACATTTCCGCGCTCGTCGAGTTCCACACCCAGTTCCTCCAGCAGCCCTTTATGCTGGGGATGCAGGAAGCCCATAGCCAGGAAGGCCATTTCGCAGGGAATTTCGCGCCGGCTGCCTTCCACTTCCTTGAACTGGGCCGGTCTGCCATCGGGAGAGAGGCTCCATTCCAGGTCCACAATCTGCAGTGCCTTCAGCTGACCATTTTCATCGCCAATAAATGCCTTGGTGGCTACTGCCCATTTGCGGTCGCAGCCTTCCTCATGGGAGGTGGATGTCTTCAACACCATGGGATAGGTGGGCCAGGGCATGAAATCAGTACGACCAGCCGGCGGCTTGGGAAGCAGTTCAAACTGGGTTACGGATTTTGCACCCTGACGGTTGGACGTACCCACGCAGTCGCTACCCGTATCACCACCACCAATTACCACTACATTCTTACCGGCAGCATTCAGTTCAAAGGCTGCAATATTGCTTTCGATATCCTTATGTGCTAAAGGATCAGCATTATAGTTACGTTTATTCTGTTGCTTCAGGAATTCCATTGCAAAATGCACGCCCTTCAGTTCGCGACCCGGAACATTCAGATCACGGGGAACGGTTGAACCACCCGCCAGTACTATGGCCTGGTATTCGCGCAGCAGATCATTCACGCGCACATTCACGCCCACATTCGCATGGCATTTAAACACCACGCCTTCTTCTTCCATCAGCGCGATCCTTCTTTCGACCACCCATTTTTCCAGCTTGAAATCCGGAATGCCATAGCGCAGCAATCCGCCTGGTTTTTCATCGCGTTCGTAAACAGTCACCTGATGACCGGCGTAATTCAGCTGTGCAGCTGCGGCCAGTCCCGCCGGACCGGAACCAATCACCGCCACCTTCTTACCGGTGCGGAGGGTTGGTTTTTGCGGTTTCACCAGGCCTTTTTCGAAGGCGATCTCGATAATATGCTTTTCGATTTCCTCAATTGTGATAGCAGGCTGATTGATACCCAGTACACAGGCCGATTCGCAGGGAGCCGGACAGATACGTCCTGTAAACTCCGGGAAATTATTGGTGGAGCGAAGAATATCATAGGCTTCATCCCAGTTCTTCCGGTAAACGGCATCGTTGAATTCCGGAATCACATTACCCAGCGGACATCCACTG
>DATCJQ010000430.1:0-3616 GCA_036562745.1 Flavihumibacter sp. | reverse complement strand
GGATAACATAGAGGTATTTTTCTTTAAGATAAGGAAAACGGGGGACAAGGGGACAAAGGGAACAAGGGGACGGGCAGAGGGAACGGGTGAATAGGGATTTAATGCATAATTTCATAGGGTATTACAGACGCTATGGAAGATAACCAAACGATAGACAGGACATTATTCGATGCACTGGCCGGCAGATTATCGGGAGAACTTTATTATGATGCTTCACCGGAACATGTGGCCGTAAAAATGGCTTACTCAACTGATGCATCGGTGTATCAGGAAGCTCCGGCCGCAGTAGCCATTCCCCGTAACGAAGCGGATTTATCTGAGCTTGTCAAATTTTGCCGCACACATAAGCTGCCGATGATTCCCAGAACTGCAGGTACTTCGCTGGCGGGACAAGTAGTTGGAACCGGGCTGGTGATCGATATGTCGCGGCACCTGAACAAACTCATCGAAGTTAATAAGGAAGAGAAATGGGCGCGGGTACAACCCGGCCTGGAGCGTGATGTGCTGAATGAATTACTGCTTCCATACGGGTTGTTTTTCGGTCCGGAAACTTCTACATCGAACCGGGCCATGATCGGCGGCATGATCGGCAATAACTCCTGCGGTTTACATTCCATGGTATGGGGCGCTGCAAGGGATCATGTACTCGAATTAAAAGTGATTCTGGCCAATGGTGATACTGCCGAAATAAAAGCTTTGGATGATCAGGCATATGAAGCAAAACGGAGCTTGCCCGGATTGGAGGGCGATATATACCGCTCCATACACCAACTGCTTTCGGATCCGGCAAATCAACAGGCGATACGCGATGGATATCCCCAGCCTTCGGTGAAACGTCGCAATTCCGGTTATGCATTGGATGCCCTGCTTGATACCACACCCTATGGAGGCAGTTCATCGTTTAACCTTTGCCGTTTGATTACGGGATCCGAAGGAACGCTGGCACTGGTTACCGAAGCTAAAATCAATTTGCTGGATCTTCCGCCTCGTGAAAAAGGACTGGTTTGCGTGCACTGCGGCAGTTTGCGCGAAGCACTGCTCGCCAATCTGGTGGCCCTGCGTCATAATGTGATGGCTTCTGAACTGGTGGATGATGTTATTCTATCCTTTACCAAAAACCACCCCGAGCAACAGAAGAATCGATTTTTCATGGAGGGAGAACCCGCTGCAATTCTGATGGTGGAATTTATGGAAGAAGAATCGGACCTGGTATTCCAAAGAGCCAATGCATTTATCGATGATCTGATCAAAACCGGTCTCGGTTATGCATATCCGTTATTAACCGGTTCATCTATTGACAAGGCCTGGAATCTTCGCAAAGCGGGACTTGGATTATTACGCAATATCAAAGGGGATGCGCAGCCGGTGAACCTGATTGAGGACTGTGCCGTGGCACCGGAGGATCTTCCCAACTATATTGATGATTTGCAGCGCTTGCTGGCATCCATGAACCTGCAGGCATCCTATTACGCGCATGCCGGCGCGGGAGAGCTGCACGTGGAGCCCATGATCAACCTCAAATCAGCAGAGGGACGATTGCAGTTCCGCACCCTGCTGGCCGAGACCGCTGCGATTGTGAAGAAATACAAGGGCTCATTGAGTGGAGAACATGGTGATGGTCGCCTGCGCGGCGAGTTTATTCCCTTTATGATGGGCGATCGCTGTTATGAACTCTGTAAGCAAACCAAAAAGATTTTTGATGCGGATAATATTTTCAATCCGGGTAAGATAACGGATGCACCTCCTATGGATGCTTTCTTCCGAATGAAGGAAGGTGGGCATCCCAATCCGGTTAAGACTTATTTCAGTTTTTCGCGCGAGGGCGGAATTCTGGCGCTGGCGGAAAAATGTTCCGGATCGGGCGATTGTCGCAAGACCCATATGGCTGGAGGCACTATGTGTCCAAGTTATATGGCCACTCGTTTTGAAAAAGATACCACCCGGGCGCGTGCCAATGTATTACGTCAGTTCCTGTCGAATGATGATAGTGTGAAAGCCTTTGATCATGAAGAAATTCACGCGGCTATGGATCTTTGTCTTTCCTGTAAGGGTTGCAAGGCTGAATGTCCCTCAAGCGTGGATATTTCCAAACTGAAGGCAGAATTCCTGCAACAGTATTATGATATGCATGGTGTGCCCCTGAAAGCGAGAATGATTGGTGAATTTCCCTCACTAACGGCAATGGCCAGCCGATTTCCGGGCATTTACAACTGGTCGATGAAACAATCGCTGTTTTCGGCCCCTTTTAAGAAAATTATGAATATCGCGCCGCAGCGTGAGTTGCCCGCTCTGCATCCCTTTACATTGAAGCACTGGTTTGAGAAACGTCAGAAGGAAAAAGACCGGCGCGGTGGAAACGGTGCGTCCGAAGCTGCGGTTAGTGGATCAAATGCTATTGACGGAAAGAAAGTGTACCTGTTCTGCGACGAATTCACGAACTACAATGATGTTGTGGTTGGAATCAAGTGTGTGGAGCTGCTGGAGCGCCTGGGTTATGAGGTGGTGATTCCTGAACATGTTGAAAGCGGAAGAACTCACTTGTCAAAGGGACTGGTAAAAAGAGCGAAGGAGATTGCTGAGAAAAATGTTCGCCTGTTATCGTCCATACTGGATGATCCCTATCCGATCATCGGACTGGAACCATCGGCAATACTGGGTTTTCGAGATGAGTATATTGATCTTGTACCATCAGAACTGGCGGATCAGGCAAGGAAACTGGCTTCGAAAGCCATGCTGGTGGAAGAATTTCTGGCCGGTGAAAAATTGAAAGGCGCCATCAGTTCAGCGAGTTTTATTTCCGATCAAAAGGAAATTCTTGTACACGGCCATTGCCATCAGAAAGCGCTTTCATCTGTTTCTTATATAATGGAAGTATTGTCCCTTCCCGCCAACTATATTGCTACTGCGATCAACTCCGGTTGCTGTGGTATGGCTGGGTCATTTGGTTATGACAAAGATCACTATGAAGTATCGATGCAGATAGGGGAGTTGGTGTTATTCCCCGCAGTACGTAAGCAGAAATCAGAGGGATTGATAGCGGCATCGGGAACGAGTTGTCGCCATCAGATTAAAGACGGAACCGGTCGGATTGCGCAACACCCGGTAGAGATATTGTATGATGCTTTGCTTCCGCTCTGAGTAAAATAAAAGTCCCTGATCATTTGAAGCGATCAGGGACTTTTTTATTGTCAGAAATGGCACTGAAGATTGATTTCTCTAGCACTCTTTCAGGCTTTCAGCCGCAGCGGCGATGGTCTTGTCCAAATCTTCTTTTGTCAGTGCATTGTTGAGGAACCAGCTTTCGAAAGCGGAGGGAGGAAGATAGATACCGCGGTTCAGCATGGCATGGAAGAATTTGGAGAATCGAGCATTGTTGGCTGCTGAGGCAGAAGCGAAATCTGTAACAGGTTTGTCGCTGAAATGTACGCTGATCATCGAACCAAATTGGTTGATCACATAGGGCTCGCCCCAGGCTTTGAGCACCTGATTCAGTCCGTCGCGCAGGTAAACAGTTTTGTCGGTCAGTTCCTTGTAGAGCCCGGGATTTGCTTTTAACTCGGATAGCAGGGTATAACCGGCAATCATGGCAATGGGGTTACCGCTCAATGTACCGGCC
>DATCJQ010000334.1:0-4622 GCA_036562745.1 Flavihumibacter sp. | reverse complement strand
TTCCAGCATCATGCAATGCTTGCGGGTGCGTTCGGATGTTTCCACCAGCTGCCAGCATTCGTCAATGGTAAGGGCAGCCGGCACTTCGGTGGCCGCATGTTTGCCATTGTTCATCGCATATACGGCGATGGGAGTATGCAGATCCCAGGGAGTGGTGATATAAATCAGGTCCAGATCCTTTTGTTCACACATGGTTTTCCAACCGTTTTCGCCCGAAAACTCTTTGGCTTTCGGAAGGCCGGCTTTCACCAGGATCTGCTGGGCAGCAGTTACCCTCTCCGGATAAAGATCACAAAGTGCCTTGATTTCAACCCCCTCGATATGGCTCATCCGCTCAACGGCACCCGGACCGCGCATTCCAAGTCCCACAAAGCCGATTCTGACCTTATCCAGTTTGGGAGCAGCATATCCGCACATATTGAAAGAGGGCGATGCAGTCTGTGACGGATGGAGCATGTCCTCTGAGCGGTCCTTTCCTAATACCGGCCAGCTGCTCATTAGTGCGCCTGTGCCCACTGTGAGATTGCGTAAGAATTTCCTTCTGTTTGAGCTCATATTGAATGATTGAGGTGTTATTGGTAAATTTAAATATATCGGTTAAGGATTTCCGTTAGTTCAGTTTCTTTTTTCTCCAGTTCCTGTAACAGGCGTATCTGATTCTGCGCACGACAGAGGTTGTGCGTTTCATATTTCGCACCGTAGTACCGGTCGTTATTCAGATAGTCTGCCAAAAAACGGATGGCCTGCATATAAATCATGAATTTGCCGGAATAAATAAAGTCTTTCTTCTCAGCAACGGTAAGAATCGGCCCCATTTCCGCCAGGTATCCCTTTACAATGGCTTCGAAGATATCGGTACGGATATACACTTTGTCCAGGTCTCTTTCCTCCTCGCTTGCCGGGGAGAGATAGGTGCGCATCATGTCACCCACATCGCTGATGAAATAACCGGCCATCACAGTGTCGAGATCTATTACGCAAAGTCCCTTATTGTTCGGATCCAGCAGCACATTGCTGATCTTGGTATCGTGGTGGGTTACCCGCAGTTTGAATTCCTTATCCTGGCAAATACGATTGTATTCCTTCACGATATCGGATTTGGATTGCAGGTATTCGATTTCGGCGGAGGCGTTTTTAATGCGCTCCGGATTGCCATGTTGAACGGCATCCAGAAATTGATCGTAACGCAGCTGCAGGTTGTGAAAATCGGGAATGGTGGTTTGCAGTTGTCCGATATCCATCCCCTCGAGCAGGGCGGTAAATCGTCCGAACTGACGAGCTGCCTCGTAAGCCTGTGAAGGCTCGGATACCACATCGATGCTATGCGAATTCTCAACAAAGGGCATAAGGCGAAAATAGCCTCCGTCTCGGGACTGCGCCAGCTCCTGATTATCGCGGGTTTTGATCGGCTCTACAAAAAAATAGTCGGGGGATTTATGTTTCAGATAACTGGCAATCGCCCGTACATTGGCGGCAATTTTTTCCGGTTGCTTAAATACAGCCTGATTGATACGTTGCAAAATATACTGGCCCGACTCGTGTTCCACCTTCCAGGTAGAATTGATCAGGCCGGAGCCAAATGCTTCTGTTACTGGTTTCGTCTTAAGATCCAAATATGCTGGCAGTATCTCTAATTCCATAGTTTTAGTCTGACCGGCCCCATGCCGATTCTTTGACTAACTTATGAATTAGAAACGAGCCTTCCTCATGCAACCGTTTGATTGAAATTTCAGGACTCTTTACTCCAGTTTTTCTTTTTTTCGGTGAGATAGCGATCAAACAGCATCAGTCCAAGTACGATATTGATCATCATAAACACATTCACGAACTGATTGTTGAACACGCGCGAGTAATCCACCCGGCTCCATTCGAAGCCCGAACTGCTGCTGCCTGCACTCCAATCGATCTGTCCAAGTGCGTAGATAATAAAGCCGAAAATCAGCGTGAGGAAAAATCCGGCAATGCCGTAGATGATCTTCTTATTGATATAGTTACGGGTGGCCGGCGCAATTTGTGTACGCGCGATTTCTTCCATCACGTTTTTGGTAAAACGCAGTGATGGTTCCTCCAGCTGCAGATGCTGCCGGATATCCTGGTTCACCTGCAGGAGCTCCTGGTATTTCTCACGCCAGGCCTGCTGGGTTTGTATGAGTTCCTCTATGACGGTCCTCTCTTCGGGAAGGGCCATTCCGTCGATGTACTCCCATAAGCGGGCTTCCATTTCTGTGGGTGACGTCATATCAGTATGTTTTTTGTTTTACAATTAATATAGGTCGCGTACTTCCTGTGAAAAATGTTTTTCCATTTTGTCTTTAAGGCGTTGCCTTGCCCGGTGTAACCGCACTTTCACGGCATTGGTTTCCATGCCCATGATCTGCGCAATCTCCTCCAAACTCTGTTCTCCCTTGTAAAAGAGGGTAATTACCTGGGCGTCTTCGGGCGAAAGCAGCGCAATCGCCTTATTCACCATGGCCAGCCGCGATTTGGCTTCAATCTGGTCGGCGCGCATTCCGGTTTGCACCTGTTCGGCATGGGCCATCACTTTTTCATTGTCCAGCGAGTGGACTTCCAGTTTCTTTTTCCTCAGGAAGCTGATACAACTGGTGGTGGTGATGGTGTAGAGCCAGGTGCTGAACTTGCTCTCGCCCCGGAAATCAGCCAGGCTTTTATAAGCCTTGATGAACACATCCTGTGCCAGCTCCTCTGCATCTTCCCGGTTCGTTACGTATCTTAATACAATCGTGAACACAAAGTTCTGATATCGGGTAACCAATTGACTATAAGCCTGTTGATTGCCTGATCTCACCTGCTGGATAATCTCGATGTCGGGGTAGCCGGTTTCCATGTGTGTGAATAGGACGCGGGCAGTTTGGATTTGGTTACAGGGGCATCCTATATATATCAAAGATAGAGCAGAAGCCAGCCCTTAAAAAATATTTGGGGGATTTGTAACCTGCCCGTTCCGGCCGTAGTCCTATTACCTGAAACCCGTTCGATGAAAAAAGTTTCACCAGGGCTGTAACCGAATTTCCGGAGCCGGCGTCAGATGAAACAGAACGATTAAAATAACCCCGCATAAAACAAACATTATGGAAAGCGCAGAAGTATTAATTCCGATTTTAGTTCCCCTTGGTGCATTCGCCATGATATTCGGAATCATTTATTTGAAGAGCCGTGAAAACATGGCAATGATCGAGAAAGGTCTGAACCCGAAGGAGTTTGCGAATCGCCCGGCTCCCTATCGTAACCTCAAAAACGGATTGCTCTTCCTGGGAGCAGGTATCGGACTGGCAGTAGCCTATTTCCTCACCAAATATGTGCTGCACGACGACGATAATCCCGCCCTCTGGTTCGCCCTGATTGCCATTGGCGGAGGACTGGGGCTGATCAATTCCTATAAAATTGAGAAAAAGGAATTGCTCGACCGGGAAAGAGATTAAGCTCTTCCGGGAAAGAGATTAAAATAGAAAAGCGGTCCATTGCGACCGCTTTCTTTATTTTGTTGGCTCGCAGCCGACTGATTTGTTTACTTCTTCACTTCTTCCAGCGCCTTACGGATTGCCGGGTCCTGAACATTCAGAACCTCGTAATAACCCTCGCTTCTCCAGCGGTAACGGGCCACCAGGGCTTTCATCCGTTCGGTAAGAAATGCCTTATCTGCCGCGGCAAAGGGAGCCAGCTTCAGGCTATCCCTGGCAGCCAGGTCGCGGAGCCAGTTCCAGTCGGATTCGGAGAATTTCCAGTCCTGATAGAATTCCTGTGGATTGGGATAGGCATCGATTTTGGATCGATTCGCTACATAGTAGAGATAAGTGAAATTACTGATGGTGTACTGGCGGTAGAGGTCGGTTACGGCATCGGATAAGAGGGTGGTATCGGCGGCCACAAACACATCGGGAACAATGCCTCCGCCCCCGTAAACCGTTCTTCCTCCGTTGGTTTTAAAGGCTTTACCATTATTGGCCTGGATGCTGTCGGCCGACAACATCTCTCCGTTTTCAAAGCGCTTATGCAGGTCATCGCGATAGGCTTCCAATCCCTTGTCATAGGGTTTCTGGATACTGCGTCCGCTCGGCGTATAATAACGGGCCACGGTTAAACGAAGTGCCGACCCGTCACTGAGCTGATACTGTTCCTGCACCAGTCCCTTTCCAAAGGAACGGCGACCGATGATCGTAGCGCGATCCCAGTCCTGCAGGGCTCCCGCCAGCACTTCACTCGCAGATGCCGATTGTTCGTCGAGCAAAAGTACCAGCTTGCCCGTTTCAAACAGGCCTTTTCGACGGGCGCGATACTCCTGCCGGGGCAGGCTGTTCCCTTCGGTATAAACGATCAACTTGTCGCCATCCAGAAATTCATCCGCCATATCCACGGCTTCACCCAGAATGCCTCCGCCATTTCCGCGGAGATCCAGGATCAGCGACTGCATACCCTCCGCCAGCAATTTTTCCAATCCCGCCATGAACTCCTCATAGGTGGTCTCGGAAAACTTGCTGATCCGCATATAACCGGTGCCGGGTGCGGGCATATAGGCAGCTTCCAGCGAGGGCAGCGGAATGGTTCCCCGGGTGATGGTAACCGTTTGGGGTTGCCCGTTTCGCAGGATGGTGGCGGTTACACTG
>DATCJQ010000325.1:0-10718 GCA_036562745.1 Flavihumibacter sp. | reverse complement strand
CTTGAGCGATCAGCAGGAAAAAATAAGGGGCTTTGCCCATCCTCTGCCCGGAAACAACTATAACAGTTTTTCGATGGGAGGCGATCGTACCGGATGGTTTGGATGGACGGCAGGCATCCATATTTTCTAAGGTGCGAATTGATTTTGCCCGCAAAAATTCTTTCGAATTTTTTCCGCCCGACGTAGGGGTAAAATCACGGAGCGTTGTCGGATGATAAAAGAGTTTATGATTCGCAGCATTCTCCTTATCCTTTTCAATTCAATCCTGCTGATGTCCGGATACGCCCAGGTGAGGCAAACGATCCGGGGACAGATTACCGACCAACTACTGCAGCACCCCATTGAAGGGGCAACCGTAACTATTGTTGGACAAAATCGTTCAACCATTACTGATAGTGAGGGTTATTTCCGATTCGCGGAAGTACCAATTGGTGTGCATCAGATCCGTATTACCCATACCGGCTTCAAACCCGTGCTGTTGGAACGGGTGGTATTGAATGCAGGAAAGGAATTGATTCTGAATCCGTCTATGGAACCCGAAATACAAACACAGGAAACAGTGGTCGTAAAAGCAAAAGCCATAAGAAGCAAACCGATGAATGATCTCAGCGTGGTAAGTGCGCGGGCATTTTCCGTGGAGGAAACCCAGCGTTATGCCGCCGCGGTGAACGATCCCTTGCGCATGGCAACCAGTTTTGCGGGTGTGATCACAGCCAACGATGGAGGCAATCATATTGTCATAAGAGGAAACGCCCCCAATACCCTCCTGTGGAGAATGGAAGGCATTGATATACCCAACCCCAATCATTTCGCCAGCGCATCCAGCAGCGGCGGCGGCATTTCCAGTCTGAGTGCCCAGGTGCTGTCTAACTCAGATTTTGTTACTGGTGCTTTTGCAGCAGAATATGGAAATGCCGTAGGGGGCGTTTTTGATCTTCGCCTTCGCAAGGGTAACAACGAAAAAAGGGAACATACCATCGAAGCGGGGGTATTGGGACTCAATATCGCTACCGAAGGGCCTTTTAGCAAAAATTACAAAGGCTCCTATCTCGTAAATTACCGTTATTCCACCCTGGGATTATTGAGCAAAATCGGGATCAATCCCGCTGGTGAATCCACCACCAATTTCAGCGATCTCTCCTATAATATTTCACTGCCCACCAAAGGTTTCGGAAGTTTCACCCTCTTCGGAATGAATGGATGGAGCGACCAGCATTTCCCCTCTGAAAAAGATCCCGCCAAATGGGAAGAGGAATGGTCGAGATATGGCGGTGAATACAGGGGGCGCACCACAATCAACGGCATTACGCACAGCATCGGCCTTTCACCGCGGACGCGTTTAAAAACCGTTCTCTCGCACAGCACGCTGAACAACCGGTTTAACGAGATGTATACCGCGCGTCCCGACAGTGTTGTGAATTCGTTCCGCGAGATTTTTGATACGCGGAAATGGATCCTCAGCTCCACCCTGAACACGCAGTTCAGCAAACAACATGCATTGAGAGCCGGCATTATTGTGAGTCAGATCGATTTCAATTACCTGCAAAAATCCCGTGAAAACACCCATGCTCCGGCTGAGGAACGGATCAATGTGAAGGATCAGACACAGCAGTTACAGGCATTCGCACAATGGCAGTACAAGCCTACAGACCAGCTGATGATCACGGGCGGATTGCACTACATGCAGTTCATGCTGAACAATTCGAATTCCATCGAACCCCGGGCAGCCATTCTGTGGACTCCGCATGCGAAAAACAGTTTCGGACTGGGATACGGCCTGCATAGTCAGACACAGATACTCGGTGTATATTTTGCCCGCACCAGGATCGACGGCGAATGGATACAGCCCAATAAAAAACTGGACCTGACCAGGTCGCATCATTTCGTGGGATCCTATACACGGCAGCTGGCAAAGGGATTAAAACTGCGTGCGGAGCTGTATTATCAGCACCTCTTCGATGTGCCGATCAGCATATATGACACCAGCACCATTTCGGCTCTCAATATCGGGGAGTCTTATCTGGTGGATCCGCTCGTAAACAAGGGTAAGGGCCGCAACTACGGGCTGGAGCTGTCGCTGGAGAAACAGTTGCGCAACGATTTCTATTTCCTTTTCTCCAACTCGCTGTACGAATCCAAATACACGGCAGCTGATGGCAAGGAACGTGATACGCGTTACAATGGAAATTATTCCAGCACCTTAACAGCGGGCAAGGAATTCATTAAACTTTCCAGCAACCGGAGTTTCGCAGTGAATTTCAAAGTAATCTATGCCGGCGGATTCCGTCAGACACCACTCGACGAGCAGGCTACTCTCGAGCAGGGCTATGCGAAATATCGGGATGAACTGGCCTACAGCCTCAAGCTTCCCGCCTATTTCCGCACCGATCTGCGCTTAAGCATGAAACTGAACCGAACCAAAACCACCAGTGTGATTTCCCTGGATTTTCAGAACCTGACCAACCGTAAAAACGTATTTGCAACCTATTACGATAGCGTGAAAGGCGAAATAAGAAACAGCTATCAGACCGGATTGATTCCGGTGCTCGCCTACCGTTTAGAATTTTAACCTCCTATTTAAAAAAGAAAAGATGAAAAAGCAATTTGCAGTAGTCCTTTTGGCATTGAGTGGTATCCTGATGAGCCTGGGGTCATGTACCAAGGTAAATGGCCGGGGACCGGTAATTTCCGAAACCAGAAATGTAAGTAATTTCGATCGTATCGATTTCGAAACCAGTGGCCGGCTTTATTTCAGGCAGGCACCTACCCCGCGGATCGAAATCCGGGCCCAGCGAAATATCCTGGAAGTCATCGAATCCCGGGTAAGAGACGGGGAACTGAAAATCAAAATTGAAAACAACACCATCATCCACTCCCATGCGCCCATCGAAGTATATGTGGAAGGTCCGGCACTCCGCGAAATGGAGGTAGATGGCTCAGGCGATGTATATATCAGTGATCCGCTGGATACCGATGAACTCAAAGTAGAAGTATCCGGATCCGGCAAAATCGACATAGTTGACCTGAACGCCCCCCGTTTCGAGGCCAGGATCGCAGGCAGTGGTGATATTATCGTTCGCAACGGTGAGGGTGATCGCGGCAAGCTTCGCGTAAGCGGCAGCGGCGATATCAATATGGTGAATTTCCGCACCCGGATCATGGAAACGGAAACCAGCGGATCCGGCGATATGCGGGTTTGGGTAACCGACGAACTCGATGCCAAAATCAGCGGCAGCGGATCTGTGATTTACAAGGGGGCTCCCCAGGTAAAACTGAAAGTGAGCGGATCCGGATCTGTACGTCCCTACTAACCGGAACTGCCAAATCCGGGCCTATTAAGAGATTGTTAGAACGGTGTTAGAACAAAGCTGCCTACATTTGACAGATGTTCTAATACCGTGCTAACATGAACCTTACGTACGACCTCATCATAATTGGCGGCGGACCGATCGGTCTGGCCTGTGCACTGGAAGCAAAAAAAGCCGGACTCAGCTACCTGATTCTGGAAAAGGGATGCCTGGTGAATTCGCTTTACCATTACCCTGCCAATATGACTTTTTTCTCCACCTCCGAACGGCTCGAAATCGGGGATGTTCCATTTGTTTCCAACAATCCCAAGCCCACCCGGGCCGAAGCCCTGGAATATTATCGCCGGGTGGCCATCAGCTATCACCTGCAGATTCGTTTATTCGAGGAAGTAAAAACGGTACAACGGGAAGAGGACTTATTTCAAATTACAAGTACCAAAGCCAAATACGAATGTCGCCATGTGGTGATTGCGACCGGCTTCTATGATATCCCTTTCAGGCTGAATATTCCGGGTGAAGACCTGCCAAAAGTGACCCATTACTATAAGGATCCTCATTTTTACGCATTTCAGAAAGTGGCGGTAATCGGGGCCCAGAACTCCGCGGTGGATGCCGCCCTGGAAACCTGGCGCAAGGGAGCCAATGTTACCATGATCGTACGCCAGGCTGAAATCGGTGAGCGCGTGAAATACTGGGTACGTCCGGATATCATCAATCGTATCGAAGAAGGCTCCATCAAAGCCTATTTCAACAGTGAAGTGGTAGCCATCCGCGAACGCGATATAGATATTAAAACACCGGAGGGAATCATCACCGTTGAAAACGACTGGGTGATTGCGATGACCGGTTATGAACCCAATCTCAAATTTCTGGAGTCCTGTGGCATCGAATTATCGAAGGATGAAGTGCGGCAACCCGTTCTCCATCCCGATACGCAGGAGACCAATGTACCCGGACTCTATCTTGCCGGGGTGATCTGCGGCGGCATGAATACTCACAAGCTCTTTATCGAGAACTCCAGAATACATGCAACCCGAATTATCGAAGACATCAAAAAGAAATTACCTAACGCTATTGCATAACCGAAATACTCCCTGGTCTGATAAGCCCGGAAATTAAATGACCATAGACAGCAACAACACCAGTATCAACCCGAACACCGAAATAATGGATTCCATGATGGTCCAGGAAAGGAGGGTTTCCTTCACCGTGAGGCCATAATATTCTTTGAACATCCAGAAGCCGGTATCGTTTACATGGGAGCAGAATATGCTGCCTGCCCCCACCGACAGCACCATCCATTCGGGCGATACACCGGATGACTGTACCAGGGGCGCCAGGATTCCCGCGGCCGTAATGCCTGCCACCGTTGCAGACCCCGTAATAATCCGGATGGAAGCCGAAACCAGCCATCCTGCAATCAGGGGCGGAAATGCGTAATGGGTAAGAATAGTACCCACCTGATCGGCCACTCCGGTTTCAGTGAGTACCTGCTTCAGCGCACCACCTCCGGCAATAATCATCATGATCATTGCAATACTTTCGATGCCGGATCCGTAATAGCCCATGAGTTCGGCCACCGAGGTGCCACGACGCAGGCAGATAAAATAACCCGCAGCTATAGCCGAAACCAGCATGGCAAAAACCGGTTCACCAATAGCCAGCGCAATCCTGGCAAAAAGCGTCTGTTCTCCAACCATGGGAACCAGCAGGGCAGGAATTGCAATCAGAATAACAGGCAGGAGTGCCACCGCGATACTGGCACCAACGGGCGGCAAAGCCTTTTCATCTTCAATAACCGTCGAAGTTTCGGGTATCCTTCCCGAATTCCTGAACCGTTTCCCAAACTCAATACCCGCCACCCAAACGATGGGGATGGTCACCAGCAATCCATACAACATGGTTTTCCCGATGGAGGCATTGAAAATTGAAGCCAGGGCAACAGGACCGGGGTGCGGCGGCAGAAAGCCGTGAGTAACCGAAAGAGAAGCCGAGAGTGGAATCGCCACATAGAGCAGCGGTACCCTTGCACTGGCGGCAATCGTAAAGACAAAGGGCACAAGGATTACAAATCCCGCATTATAAAAAAGAGGGATTCCCACCAGCAGTCCCATAAATAATACGGCCCACTGAATGCCCTTGCGTCCGAATTTTTCCATCAGGTATCGGCTGATGACCGTTGCTGCGCCTGTCTTCTCCAATACTTTTCCCTGCATGGCACCCAGACAGAGAATCAACGCCATACTGCCGAGAATAGCCCCCACTCCTTTCTCAATGGCTTTGGTAATAACGGGTATGGACATCCCATTCAGCAGACCGATCAGCAGGGTGGCTGCCATCAGCGCCAGAAAGGGACTCCATTTCCGGAGCGTCATCCAAAACAGTAGTGCCAGTGCCAGCAGAATTATCAGAAAAGACATAAGCGAAGAAATTGTTGGTATTGGTTCTGGTAAATCGATTTATGTTGGGGATTCGGTTCGCAGATGGTATAACTGCGCAGCAACCATCGCTCCGCATCGGTCCAATTCTTACAGATTCCGGCGGCTTTCAGGGCCACGGCCACCGCCCCCAATGCCGAAGCATCGGCCTGTTCTTTCTCAACCATCAGCGGCCGTTCCAGGATATCGGCCAGCAACTGCACCCATTGACCACTTTGCGTAAAACCTCCGCTCAGGATGATTTCTTCCAGCGCACCATATCGCTCCTCGATTCTTTCCAACAACTGCCGGAATATGAAACACATTCCTTCCACCATGGCCCGCTTGAAATGCGCCTGCTTATGATGAAGCCGCACCCCTGCAAAAATGCCACTGGCATCAGCATTCCACACAGGAGCCCGTTCCCCTGCGAAATAAGGCAGGCAAACCAGTCCATCTGCACCTGGCGGCACCGAACTGATTTCCTGTTCAAGTCCCTCCAGCATCTGCTGTACACCGGCATTTTTGCCCAGGACATTTTCCTCCCACCACTGCAGCACAATGCCACCGTTATTGGTTGGTCCGCCACAGATATAATGCCCGGGATCCAGCTGATAGGCAAAGAGTCCGTTGAATGCCCCTCGCCTGGATTCCGGTTGTACCACCCGCATGGCGCCGCTGGTACCTATAGTCAGGCTGGCCACGCGGGGTTTCATCGCCCCGCTACCGATCTGAGCCAGGCAGCCATCTGATCCGCCGAGTACAAACCGGATCCGGGAAGATGCCTGAACCAATTCTGCAGGCTGATTACCTGTCTCTGAAACCGGATTCGGTTCAGCCTCCCAGTGAACCGGACGAATCGCCGGCAACTGTTCTTTACGCACAGCCGTTAATTGTAAGGCAAGTGGATGCCAGTCCTGCAAAAGCGGATCATACAAACCGGTTGCCGCAGCCATACTACAATCGGTCTCCCAGCTTCCGGTGAGATGATACCAAATAAATTCCTTGATCCCAATGCATTGAAAAGCGGAATCCAACAATTCGGGAGACTGCCTGCGCATCCAGAGCATTTTGGCGAGCGGAGTCATGGGGTGAAAGGGTGTACCGGTTTCCTCAACCAGCTGCAAAACTGCCGGATCATTGCGGAGTTGCGCTACCACCGGCTGGCTCTCGGTATCGGCCCAGGTCCGGAGCTCACTAATGGGATTGCCCTCCTTATCCACCAGCAACAAACTGTGCATGGCGGCGCTGAAGGCGCAATACAGCGTATCGTCCGGATTAACAAACTTACTAACGGAATCGAGCAAGCGAAAACTTATGTCCCGCAGCTCCAGCGGATTGAGACGGGCACCGAACCCGTGAGTATACGAAGATTTTGCCTGGTGAATCAACTGACCTGATTCATCCAGCAACAGAATTTTCGTATGAGTAGTCCCGATATCGAGTCCGGCAAACAAACGCATGGCAGCTTTTAGTCTCTCGAATATAAGGATACATTCTGAGGACCTTCAAAGCTTTGCGTGTTTATGGGGAAATAACGGGTAGTTCGCTTGTTTGCGATCAGTTCATTGCGGAGATAGTTGGCCATCGATTCGAGCTGGCGCCCATCTTTGGCGTCGTAATCATTCAGGATCAGATCCGATGCCTCGCGCTGGGCAAGCTCGGGTTTATCGAGATAGAAATACATTTTGGACAGAATAAAATGACTGGCGTATCGCATTTTGCGATCCTGCTTTCCTTTGCCCGAATAGGTTTTCCGAAGCTTTTCGAAATAAGCGATGGCTGGTTGCACTTCTTCCCAGATCGGATCAATGGGTTCATTGGTATTGATCTTGAACAGTGCGTTCTTAATCGTTCCCCAGTTGGAACGGAAATCGTCATACTCAGGGTGTTTACGGTTGCCGAGAATCCATACCATATCGGTCACACGCTTCTCCCTGTAACCATAATTGTAGCTAAGATCCTGTGAGAGTTTGTAGATGGTGTTATAAAGCACATCGCGACTCACCTGCGTGGTAAGTAGTGCCATATTAAGCAGAATGTTGGCTGCAGCCATCTTACTCCCCTGTTCCAATCCGGTATAGGAATGTTGTGTGGCACGTGTCATCATCTGGTATTCATCGATCTGGCGACCGGTGAAGTCTTTAATCAGCACACGGGCGGCGTAGGTATAGGTGAGGCGGGGCGAATAGTATTTCTTGCGGCTTGTAACATTCCCGTTTTTATCCTTTTTCACTTCCTCGCGTTCACTTACATCGGATTTTACGATGACCAGATCCTCCATTTTGAGCTGCACCATAATATGGGCATTACCTGGCAGGAATTTCCAGCCTTCGATTTCCAGACGCTCATCGGGCGATTCTTTAGAAATGGCCATCTTCATAAGAGGGCCGGTTTCGCAGCTGAAATCGTAGGTGCGGAAACTGCTGTCGAGCGGATAGCGGGGCAGTTCGCGGTAATTGACGTTGAAGGAATAACGGTCAAGGTCTACCCGTTGGGCGCTGGCCGAAAAAACGAAGGCCAGGGCGATCAGAACCAACTGAGTCTTTTTCATAGAAAGAGTATTGGATATCATGATAACGCCCCAGCCCGCTGCTTTATTCTCTCCGTGGACGCTTTTTCAATGCGTTCAGGAAGGTTGTTTCCAGGCTGAGGAAGTAATTATTCCGCGCAATCCGGTACATATTGCCGGTCGCTTCCCAGCGTGCCCCCAGATTCAATTTAGTGGAACTGTTGAAAATCAATTGAATAGCTGGCGCCACGTCGAGGTAATACATACCGGGACCAAAGCCCTTCATGCCCAGCATCTCCACATAGAGGTTCAGGTTAACCTGTTCATAACTCGCATAGGAACGGGGAAAAACCAGGTAGCCGGCGGAAAGGCTGTAAGCCAGCCCGTCCTCATCGTGCATGCCCGGCATATCCTTGAATTTGGAGTCAAAAACCCGCATATAACTGGCCGTTCCGGAGATTGCGAGCTTGTGAAGTAATTGAGTTCCAATGATTCCGGCCTGGATCCCGCTGTTGTCACCGTCCAGATTCATTTCATCAAACAACACATCCTGTTTGCTGTAGGCCGCATCGGCAAAGGCAGCGATCCGGAAATGACGATGGATACCGTCATTCGAATAAAACCTCCATTTCGCGTATCCTTTGATGGATTCCCATTCCTGTCCCGATTGATAGAAATTCGAAAAGGTGGTTCCCATCTTAACCATCCAGTTTTTGTTGATACCCGCCATGATTTCCGGCATAAAACGCTGACGGAACTGATCGGTACCCGAACGCTCGGCAAAACGAGTGGTCAATTTGGCGCTGATGGAACGGGCAGGTAAATTGGATGCCGGTTCCGAAAAAACATATAATTCCTGGGCCAGTCCCGCATCGCTAAAAGCCAGCAGCAGGAAGGCCGCACCTATTAATCGTTTCATACATTTTGTTTTTACTGCTGAGACAGCATTGCAACAATCTGTGTCAGACTATTTCAACCCCTGGCGCAACACCTGTTCTATTTCGAAGGCGCTGGGATCTATGGAGATCACTCTCCCATTCCGATCCAGCAAAAAGGACGTGGGCAGTTGTTCGATATTCCAGGCCACGGCAACCGGAGCATTCCAGCCTCCGTCCTCACGGGTCTGGACCCAGTTGATTTTATCCGCGGCGATGGCTTTTTTCCATGCATTGATATCCTCATCGAGGCTGATACCAAAAATTTCAAACCCTTTTTTATGGAAGAGATCGTACAGTGGCCCAAGCTGACGGTTCGATTTGCGGCAGGGCGCACACCAGCTGGCCCAGAAATCGACCAGCACGTATTTGCCGCGGGTATCCGACAGTCTGTACTCCTTTCCGTTCAATCCCTTTAATACGATCTCAGGCGCCTGTTCTCCAATTTTCGGTTGTGCATAACAGATAGCTGTAAGCGTTGCTAAAACCGTCAATAGAATCAGTTTTTTCATGGGGTAAAAAGAACCCGGCCGCGCCGGGTTCGGTTATTCTAAAGTGTTAGATGATAAATCCTGGTTGAGTTATTGGCCTTTCCGCCTTTGGTGCAGCAGTTGTCCATACGACCGGTTTCCACGCAGCTCATGCTGGTGGTCTTGCTGTATTTCTTGAACTCCTTTGCGGGTAAGAAATTCTTATCCACCACGGTTACCACCTGCTCACCGTTCAGCACCTGTTTTTTTACTCCCAGGAAATGAAAGGTCTTGCCGTCGTAATCGGCATGTTCGTCCTGAGCCACTGCCATCGCGTTAAAGGTGCCGGTCAGCTGAAGTTTGGCCACGGAAAATCCGGCATCTTCCACCCCGTTTCGGAGGGCGTCAATATCAACCGCCGCCCCGGGTTTAAAATGGATCAGGAAAGAGGATGTTTTGATATCGGCGTTTACGGAGCTCACAAAATCCAGTTGTTCCAGCGATTTATTGATAGCTTTTGTACATAAGGCACAGGTTAACCCGCTGGCCTGCAATGTGGCGCGGGAAAACTGTGCAAACAATCCCGTCCCCATCACAAGAAGCAGACAGGATAAAATGATCTTTTTCATGCTCATCTTTTTTAAATGAGGGAATTAGTGTTTGCCGCATTTACCATCCTTGCAGCAATCGGCGTGTTTACCGTCGGCACATTTACCGTCTTTGCAACACTCGGCACTGCCATCTTTACATTTGCCGTCCTTACAGCAATCGGCATTTCCGTCTTTGCACTTACCATCCTTACAGCAATCTGCCTTTGCGGCGGTAGCGGAAGCTTCCTTACGGTCGTATTTGCAACAGCCGTGGAGTTGGTCATATACCTTATCGTCGGCAGTATATTTTTCAGTATCGTAGCCAACATTGGCAATGGCCTGCTGGATTTTGTCAGAGCTGGTTTTGTTGGCCTTATAGGAAACCTGAAGAATTTTGGTTTCATCATCCCAGTTGGCAGTGGTGGCACCGGCAGATTTAGCGGCTGTTTCAATGGTTTTCTTACACATTCCGCAGTTACCCCATAC
>DATCJQ010000427.1:0-3006 GCA_036562745.1 Flavihumibacter sp. | reverse complement strand
TGGCCTGTCCGCTAAACACACCCAATCCCACTACGCCAAAATCACCCGAACCTTTCAATCCATCATCGGAAAGGCGATTCAGAAGCTCACGCTTTTCTTTCGGCGCCCAATAAAAAAATGCACCCAAATCCCTTTCATTCAAAAAAGATGAATTGATGCCGTCACTGCGATCCAGCGGCAAACGATTGGAACTGCTTTGCATGGCCTCAAAACCATAGGGAATTTTCGTTTGTCCCAGGCGGATCCGCCATGTTTTATTCTTATCAAAAGCCAGGTCAAAATACGCATCGCGGAGCTGACCATAATTAATTCCGTTACCCGTCGTGGAAGCAAAATCGGGCTGTATGTAGATGGATACCCTGTCGGAGATATCACCCTCCACCACCAGTCGCACACGGCGGAGGAAAAATCCTCCGTTCCCGCCCATACTGCGGTCGCACTGGTCACATTGCAAATTCGGATTGGTTTCTCCCAGCCGGTTATACCTTACCTGGAAATAGCCTCTGATCGTAAATGATTTGTACCATTTATCCGATTTATCTGTCTTTTTTTGTGTATCATCCTGTGCTAAAGCGTCCATACCACCTCCTAAAAGCATAAGAATCAACAAAATCCCCCAATTTTTGCACGCCATTCTGTCAAATTGAAATATTATTTTTTTTTATTCAGCGTGCAAATCTAAAATCTCGTGCCAGCGGGCATATTATGTGTATGTTAAGAAATTATTACCAAAGCATTACTGGCGTCTTCCCCCGGGAAAGGGGTCTATTTTTGCGCAAAATTCTGGTATGTCATTGTCGTCTATTCTCAAGCTCTTCACACCCAAGGACAAGGTATTTTATTCATTATTCGAAGAAGTTGCAAACACTGTAGCTAAAATGGGCTCATTGTTGAAAGATGTGGTAAGCGAGAGCGATTTCGACAAAAGAGCGGGACTCATTTCAAAGCTGGAAGATCTCGAACATGTGAACGATGATCTTACGCACAAAATCTTTACTGAACTCGGGCGGAATTTCATAACGCCTTTTGACCGTGAAGACATTCACTACCTGGCCACCGCACTGGATGATATCTGCGACTATATTTTCGCTTCAGCGAAGAAAATAAACTTCTACAAAGTGAACCCGAATGATCCGGGTATTCAGAAAATGGCCGATCTGATTGAACAGGCTTCTGAGCATACCAAGAATGCGGTGATCGAACTGCGCAACATGAAAAACATGCGCCAGCTCACCGATGCACTGGTTAAGGTTAACAGCATCGAAAACCAGGCCGATGATATTTTCGACCTGAGCATCGATCGTTTGTTTGAAACTGAAGCCGACGCAAAAGAAGTGATTAAGAAAAGAGAAATCTATCAGGTAATGGAAATCGTTACAGACAAGTGTGAAGACGCTGCCAATGTCATTGAGAGTATCATTATCAAATATGCCTGATAAAGCATCAAACCAACCCCATGACTTTCCTTGTAATAATTATAGTGCTTGCTTTAGTTTTTGACTATATCAACGGCTTTCACGACGCTGCCAACTCTATCGCAACAATTGTATCAACAAAAGTACTTACACCCTTTCATGCCGTACTCTGGGCAGCATTTTTCAATTTCTCAGCTTTCTTTATTTCCAAATACCTGATCGGAGAATTCAAAATCGGTAACACGATCGCCAAGTCCGTGCATGAAAACTTCATCACGCTGGAAGTGATTTTTGCCGGTCTGATCGCAGCCATTACCTGGAACCTGCTGACCTGGTGGTTCGGCATCCCTTCAAGTTCATCGCACACACTGCTGGGTGGATTTATGGGCGCCGCTGTAGCCCACGCAGGTGGATTGGTGAAAAACGGTGAGAGTGTAATTGAATACGCGAAAGTGCTGCCAACCTTTCTTTTCATATTCCTCGCTCCTGTTATTGGTATGATTACCGCTTATATCATAACTGTTATCATTCTGAATATATGCCGAAAGGCCATTCCGTACAAGGCGGAGAAATGGTTCCGTCGTTTGCAGCTCGTTTCTTCTGCCATGTTCAGCCTGGGACACGGAGGAAATGACGCACAAAAAGTAATGGGTATCATCGGCGCAGCGGTGATTTATTTCGAAGTACAAAGTGGTAATACATCCTATATCGAACAGGATTCCATGCACCGCTTTTCGCACTTCGTGAACGATTACTGGTGGGTGCCCGTTGCCAGCTTTACCGCAATCGGTCTGGGAACCCTGAGTGGCGGCTGGAAAATTGTAAAAACCATGGGCAGCCGTATCACCAAGGTAAGCCCGCTCGAAGGGGTTAGTGCCGAAACTGCCGGCGCCACCACGCTTTACCTCACAGAAGCACTCGGCATTCCCGTGAGTACCACACACACCATTACCGGTGCCATCATCGGGGTGGGTGCCACCAAACGCTTGTCCGCCGTACGCTGGGGAGTAACCATCAACCTGCTTTGGGCATGGATTTTAACCATCCCGGTTTCTGCCATGATTGCCGCCCTGGTTTATTATTTAATTCAATGGATTGGCTAATCCGGAGCTAATCAGCCAAAATTCTGATCGATAAGCTGATTGTCTGACGTGTAAGCAAAAACGCAAACGATTCCGTTCTAAAAGGGGTGCCAGAAGGCACCCTTTTTCGTGGACGCATAGAGAAATTGGCTTATATTGCCGACTATTTAGATCGACTATGAAAGGAGTTATACTGGCTGGAGGATCCGGCACTCGTTTACACCCAATAACCTATGCTATCAGCAAACAGATTATGCCGGTGTATGATAAGCCGATGATCTATTATCCGCTTTCGACATTGTTACTGGCGGGTATCAGAGAAATTCTGATCATTTCCACTCCACATGATCTCCCCCTGTTCAAAAAACTGCTGGGCGATGGCAGAGATCTGGGCATCGAAATTTCCTATGCCGAGCAACCCTTGCCCAACGGACTGGCACAGGCATTTGTAATCGGAGAATCCTTTATCGGTAACGACAAAGTTGCCCTGGTACTGGGTGATAATATAT
>DATCJQ010000425.1:0-4333 GCA_036562745.1 Flavihumibacter sp. | reverse complement strand
CTCCAACGGGACTTCCATCTTTGTTGGATGTGATTGTACCGGTAATTTTCTGTTGCGCACTTGCAGTCAACACAAGGCTGAACAGGAATAGCACAATGCCTGTGATTTTTTTCATACCAGATTCTTTCGTTGATAAATTTTTGAAATACTAATTAGGTGGTCCTGACCTAATTAAGCAGTCTTTGGTTAGTTAATACAGTTTATGACAATAGGTTAAAGCTAGCTTTTAACAAAACTTTGTCACTGCAAATATGCGTATAATAACCTTCAAATTGCGCATTAACGAAAAGATAATACAGTAGCCTTTCCGCCGTGCGTAATTCTTTAAAATCTACCGGTTGCAGTTAACCGTTAGAACTTATTTGATCCGACTTTGATATCGTATGTATCTGATCCTCCCGCCCATGAAAGTTTAAGTTTAAGCGGGATGTTTGACTGTATAGTCAATGAGGGTTTTTGCTTTTCGTTGCCGCGTGAAGCACATTGAAGTGAAAGCATTCCTTCTTTGCCAACCGGATACCGATCAATACCATGTTCCTCCAGTAAGCGCACATCCCACTCAATGGTATTGGTTTGGATGCTGCTCCGGATTCCGAATATGCATTCAAACATGATAGAGATGGGCACAAGGCCGGTCCATCCAATAAAATCAGGTCTCGCCAGCAGTCCGGGAGTAGTTGCTTCCGGCGCATAATATTCCCAGAATGTACCGGTGTCTTTAAACACCTGCAGCACCTGCTGGTGATGTTTTTTTGCCAGTTCAAAGGATTGCTGATGCATTCCTTTATTACGCAAACCAGCTATCACCATGTAATTGGTGGGGGCCCATACTCCACCTTGCCAGTAACGACCATCGGGCTGATATTTTTCATGATTCGCCGGTATCGACGGAATCGGATGCTTACGTGCAAAAGTCTGGGGATCGTTCAGATGCGCTGCCAGTTTTTTCAGTTCTTCCGGCTCCAGTACATCTGTCCAGAAGGCCCAGAACGCACCAATCGATTTCAGCTCACCCAAACTTCCATCTGCATAGCGGTCGTACAGGAAATTGGTTTTCGGGTCCCACAATTTTTCCTTGATATATTTCTTCAGGAATTTGGTTTCCGACTCAATGTCCTCAATCTCCTGCCAGCGCTCCGCATGAAAACCGAATTCCACCAGGATCTTGCCAATGAAAAGTTGTTGCAGGCAGGTATCCAGCCAGGTCATATGACCATGAGAATAAATCGGATTGTATTCCTTTTTCAGTCTCGGCTGATTATCCATGCCCGTTCCCCATCCGCTCGACCAGTAAGAACCATCCTGCCAGGTGCGATTCAGGCGCAACCATTGGTAGTATCCGCAGAGTACCGGGAAGATTTTATGAATTCGCTGCAAATCGCCGAACTGATTAAAATATTCCAACTCACTCCAGGGTATCAGGTTGGGCCCTGTACTGGTAGGGTCATAACGGTGGAAACAATCTTTTCCGGTTAATCCCCATATTTCACGACAGATAAAACCGTCGGGATGCTGCTTGGCGTAAAAATTATCCAGGGTTTGCTGGAAGGGATAGGCGCGCGAACCATAGCGGGCAAACATGGTGATGAAGGTGGAATCCCACATAAATATGTTCCCGTTATATGCCGTATCGAGATAGGAAGCGATAAAGCCTGAACCCGGCGCAGGATTCTTGATATTACGGAATGCTATCTCCCAGGCTTTCCAGTACATATCGATAGCGGCCTGATTTCCCTTCCAGGTGGGATTCGGTAAAATCTCCCTGGCTTTCGCGAAAGCAGGCGCCGGCACCAGGTTGGGTTTGGCATTCCGGAATTCATTCTCGGTTACAAACACGTTTTTTACATACGTGTTCTTAAAATCGTTTTGAAGTTCAAGGTCGTTTTGGACTTGTTCATTCTTCTGATCCCTGGCCAGCAATCCCGGTGTGGGGAGGGCGGCCGATCCGGCAATCAGAAAGGAATTGCGGAGAAATTTCCTTCTAGAATCCATGCGCTACATTTTTAGAGTATACCAGAATTGTGATAAGCAGTTAAACACTAAAATTAAGGGGCGTGTTTATGGAACTATCAACAGTTTACGAATAATATTCTTCAAAATACGAAATATTCCCCGGGAGTTTTTTTCAATTGCTTAATTTGATGAAAAACCCCATTCCCCCAACATGCGCCTGAATATTAAATCGAATTTCGTTTGGCTGCTTTTCCTGTTGGCGGCTTGCCAGACTTCTCCCAAAACTCCACCGCTTTTCGAACTGGTCCCGGCCAGCGAATCCCGGATTGATTTTGTAAACGAACTGCGCGAAGACGCCGCACTCAATATACTGAGTTTTGAATACTTCTATAACGGTGCAGGCGTGGGGATCGGCGATTTTAACCGCGATTCACTGCCCGATTTGTTTTTCGGCTCCAATATGGGCGCTTCCAAACTCTATCTGAACGAAGGCGGATTCAAATTCCGGGATGCAACGGAAGCCTCGGGTATCCGCACCGAAGGGAAATGGGCTTCCGGCGTATCGGTGGTGGATATCAATCAGGATGGATGGCCCGATATCTATATCAGTTTCGGTGGCCCGCACGCCGCCGATAAACGCGCCAACGAACTTTATATCAATAACCAGGATGGCAGTTTCACGGAAAAGGCTGCTGAATACGGACTGGCTGATACCGGCCACACCGTGCAGGCTGCATTTTTTGACTATGACCGGGATGGCGATCTGGACTGTTATCTGCTCACCAATTTCACCGATGAACTCGGCCCCAATATCATTCGCCCCAAACGTATTAATGGCGAGATGATCAATACCGATCGCCTTTACCGGAATGACGGCGGGCAATTCGTAAATGTTTCCCGGGAAGCCGGCATTCTCAAGGAGGGGTACGGACTCGGTCTGTCTATCGTGGATATAAATCAAGACGGATGGCCGGATATTTTTGTGTCCAACGACTATATCTCCAACAACCTGCTTTATATCAATAACAAAAACGGCACATTCACCGATGTGGCCGGAATTTCGTTTAAGCATACCAGTTATTCTGCCATGGGAAATGACGCGGCCGACATCAACAACGATGGCTGGCCCGATCTTATCGAAGTAGATATGCTTCCTCCCGATAATTACCGTCAGAAGCTGATGCTTGGGATGACCAACCACGATCGCTATCGCTCCGAATTACAGGTGGGGTATGATCCGCAGTTTATGCGCAACTCCCTGCATCTGCATCAGGGATTGAATGCCAACCAGCTGCCCCTGTTCAGTGAAATCGGACAGCTGGCCGGTGTGTCGGCCACCGACTGGAGCTGGGCGCCTTTACTCGCCGATTTTGATAACGATGGCAACAGGGATCTGTTCATAACAAACGGTTATCCGCGCGATATCACCAACCGCGATTTTATCACCTACCAGTCGCAGGGACTGGCGCGACCCAATCCCGGGGATCCGCTCTCGCCCGAGCAGTTTAAACAACTGCAGAAACTGGATGGTGCTTTTCTGAACAATTTCATGTACAGGAACCAGGGGGATTTGCTGTTTGCCGACAGCTCATCTGCCTGGGGCTTCATGCAGGATGCCTATTCCACCGGCGCCGCCTATGTGGATCTGGACAACGACGGCGATCTCGATATCGTGGTGGTGAATACCGGCAAACCCGCTTTTGTTTATCGCAATAACACTCGCGAGTCGAAGGCGGCTCATTTTATTCGTTTGGTATTAAACGGGCGGGATGGCAATCTCGATGGCATTGGCACCAAAATCTGGTTGTACCACCCGGGCGGAATGATCTTCCATGAACACCAGGTAGTGCGCGGTTATCAGTCGAGCGTGGATCCGCGGATCACCATCGGCCTGGGCGATCAGTCGCGCCTCGATTCGCTCGTCGTGCAATGGCCCGACGGCCGCTTGCAGGTGCTCCGGGATCTGGCAGCCGACCGCGAACTTGTCCTTCGCTATGCCGATGCCCGTGAAAATCACCACCCGTCGGGAAGTGGTTTGACGCCGTTATTTTCACGGGTGGAGGCCTCCGTTCCCTTTGTACACAAGGAAACACCTTATACCGATTTCAATAACCAGCCCCTGCTTCCGCATAAGTTTTCTTATGGCGGACCGGGCCTCGCGGTGGGCGACGTAAACGGTGACGGGCTGGAAGATTTTTTCATCGGGGGAGCCTATAATCAGTCGGGTGAAATCTTTATACAAACGGCAAATGGGCAGTTTACCCGTCAGCTGCTGGATGAGGGTAAGAAGCGGGAAGAAGATATGGGCGCGCTTTTCTTTGATGCAGATGGTGATGGGGATCTTGATCTCTATGTGGTGAGCGGCGGAAATGAGTTTGGT
>DATCJQ010000282.1:0-1532 GCA_036562745.1 Flavihumibacter sp. | reverse complement strand
GCTGATGCCAGCATAACAACTAAAACAAAGGCCCTGAACATAGCGGAGAATTTAAACTTGATCGTACAAGTTAGGGATTTATGAAAAAATCTTTTTTGATTCTGGCTTATCTGGTCCTTGTCTGGCTGCTTATTGCACCGGGCTGCTACACTTTCCGAACAGCCGACAAAAAAGCCATCGCCGGTTTCCGGGAAAAGGGTGTGCTTTTAAAAACGGCCACCGTTAGCGTGGAGGATCACCCGCTGCATTATGCCCAAACCGGCGACGACCATCTCCCTACCCTCGTGTTTATACACGGTACCCCGGGCAGCTGGACTGCATTTTCCGACTACCTCGCCGATAGTCTGCTGCAACTCCGCTATCGCTTAATCAGTATCGATCGTCCGGGTTTCGGTTATAGTCGTTTTGGTGCGGCGATCAATCTCAGGCAGCAATCCCAACTACTCGGACCGTTAATCGCAAGATTCAGGAATGGTGAATCGCTTTATTTGGTGGGACATAGTCTTGGTGGACCGCTGGTGCTGCAACTGGCGTTGGATTTTCCGGAACTGGCAACCGGGCTGGTATTGATTTCGGGCAGCATTGACCCTGCGGCTGAAAAACCGGAGCGATGGCGCTACGTGCTGGATTACAGTCCGCTGAAATGCTTTCTGCCCGGCGCGTTCAAGCCCTCGAACCGGGAGTTGATTTATCTTAAAACGGATCTTAAGAAACTGGAACCGCAGTTGAATGAAATTCGGTTACCCATCTGGTTTATACACGGACGGTCCGACACCTGGGTGCCGCCGGTAAATGTGGAATTCGGCCTAAAAAAACTGAGTAATACGCCCTCCATAGATACACTATGGCTGGAAGGCGGCCATTTTATTCCATGGACCGCGTTTCCAGCCATTCGTGATAAATTATTGCAGTTGCCGATACGATAAGTGGGGGTGATCGCAATCTGTGTGATCCCAATCTGTGTGATCACCATCCCTGTGGTTACCATCCGTCGCCATCGAGCACATTTCCCAGGCCGCCGAGGATACTTCCCTCCTCTTTTCTCCGGGGTCCGCCGTATTGCATGATACGACTCGCCAGACGGCTGATCGGCAGGGTTTGAATCCATACCTTACCCGGTCCGCGCAGCGTTGCAAAGAACAGTCCTTCGCCACCGAATATGGTGTTTCGGATTCCGCCTACAAACTGAATATCGAAATCGATCCCCTGCGTATAGGCCACCACACAACCGGTATCGAGTTTGATGAGTTCACCCGGACCGAGTTCGCGTTCAAATACGTGTCCGCCTGCATGTACGAAAGCCATTCCATCGCCTTCGAGTTTTTGCATGATAAAACCTTCACCACCGAAGATACCGGTACCCAGCCTGCGTTGCAGCGCGATACCCACGCTCACTCCCTTGGCAGCACAGAGGAAGGCATCTTTCTGACAGATTACCCTTCCCCCCAGTTGCAACAGGTCCAGCGGAATGATTTTCCCCGGATAGGGAGAGGCAAAGCTCACGCGCTTTTTTCCTTGCCCCACATTGGTGA
>DATCJQ010000280.1:0-3305 GCA_036562745.1 Flavihumibacter sp. | reverse complement strand
GGACTGGCCCCTGGAGCAGCAGCAGGTGAACCTGGGAAAATTTGCCGTGCTGGATTCGGCCACTTTTTTATACAATTCTTTTATTCCTGGTATTGTGATGAGCTCGGCTGAAGTGAGCTTTTTGAAAGCGGAGGCCTTTCTGCGATGGGGAGGTGGTAATCCCGCGGACATGTATAATCTGGGCATCCGTCAATCGATCGATTTTTATTATTACCTGAACCGACTGAATGCCCGCTATAAGAATCCGGAGCCTTTACCTTCGGAATCGGACCTCGCCGAATTTTTGTCGCATCCTTTACTGAAGCTGACGGGGAGTACCGAGGAGAAACTGGAGAAAATCGCCACCCAGCGATGGGCGCATTTCAATTTTCTGCAATCGGCACAGGCCTGGTCGGAACTGCGCCGCACCGGTTATCCGCGACTTAATTTCCGGAAAAACAGTCAGCCTGATGCTGCTGAGCCACCGCGCCGATTGGTGTACCCGGGTAATGAAGTGACGTATAATGTGAATTATGAAGCGGTTCGCGAAAAGGATAAACCTTATTTTGCGGTTTTCTGGCAAACAGATTAAGTGATATAATTACTATAGGTTATGAAAAAGTTTTTGATCGGATTTTGTATGGCTGCAGCTGCCCTTAACGGCAATGCACAAACGGATAACCTGCATCGTCAGTCATCCACCTACGAATGGCCAACAGACCCATTGGTGAGGGAGAAACTCGAGTCGTGGCGCGATCAGAAATTTGGAATGATAATTCACTGGGGTATTTATGCGGTTCCGGGCATGATCGAATCCTGGGCGCTTTGTTCTGAGGATTGGATCAGTCGCGACAGTACCGTTCGGTATGAGGATTTTAAACAATGGTATTGGGGATTGAGCAAGGAATTCAATCCGGTTAAGTTTGATCCCGATCAGTGGGCTGCGGCTGCCGAGAAGGCGGGTATGAAATATCTGGTGTTCACCACCAAGCACCACGATGGATTTGCCATGTTCGATACAAAATATTCCGACTATTCTATCGCGAAGGGGCCTTTTGCCAATAACCCGAAAAAGGATGTGGCCAAACATGTGTTTGAGGCATTCCGGAACAAGGGCATGATGATCGGGGCTTATTTCAGCAAACCCGACTGGCATTCGGAAAATTACTGGTGGCCCATGTATGCCACGGCCAACCGTAACAATAATTATGATATAAGGAAATTCCCCTGGCGCTGGGAGGCATTCAAGAAATACACGCATAACCAGATCGACGAGCTCATGAGCAATTACGGCAAAGTGGATATCCTTTGGCTGGATGGGGGATGGGTGCGCCCGCTCGAAACGGTGAACGACGAGGTACGGAGCTGGGGGGCAGCCATTCCGGAGTGGAGCCAGGATATTGATATGCCGACCATCGCAAAAAATGCGCGGGCCAAACAACCCGGATTGTTGGTGGTGGACCGCACCGTGCATGGTCCATACGAGAACTATCAGACTCCCGAGCAGCGGATTCCTGACAAGAAACTGGATCATCCCTGGGAAAGCTGTATCACATTGGGACATGCATGGGGCTATGTACCGGATCAACACTGGAAATCGTCGGCAACCGTAATCCACCAATTGGTTGAGATCGTGGCCAAGGGCGGCAGCCTGCTGCTGGGTGTGGGTCCCACCGCAGAGGGCTTGTTGGAAGAGGAAGCCATCCGCCGCCTCGAAGAAATCGGTCAGTGGATGAAAAATAACGGATCGGCGATATATGCTACCCGTACCATGGATCATTATGGGGAAGGGGAGCTGTTTTTCACCCAGGCCAAGGACGGTTCGGCAAAGTACGCCATACAATTAATTAAAGGGGATAACCTGCCGGAGACCATCAGTTGGACCACCAACCTGCCCGGAAAAAAGGGGATTGCCGAACTGCAGACCGGTAAGAAATTGAAATACAAAGTGATAGATGGAAAAGTAACCGTCGAGTTGCCCGCCAGCCTGCGCAAAGCTTTGGGTAAAACTCCCGCAATTGCCTTAAGATTTTAAAAAGGCCCGGTATACTTAAAAAAAATCTTTAACAAGTTGTTACAAAATCTCAGAATGCGACACTTAAAGATGTAACCAGAAAATAAGCCTGCACAGCAGGTACATTTTTCATCTTTAAACAAATCGCATAATGAGAGAATTACGACTGCTCGTGCTGATGTTGCTATTCAGTTCGGTTCTGTCAGCACAAACCAGGCAACTTTCCGGTATTTTGAAAGATTCAAAGACCGGACAAGGAATTCCGGCCGCCACGCTTAAAGTGAAAGGCAAGAATTTCTCGGCAGTGACCGAAGCCGACGGTTCTTTTTCCATGACTGTACCGCAGGGAGGATTTCAACTGGAAATCAGCTCTGTAGGGTATGCACCCAAAACTATTTCGGTAGATGCTAACGAAACCAGCCTGATGCTTTCGCTCGATCCGGGGGAAGCCGCGCTGGATGAGGTGGTGGTAACCGCCCTGGGTATCGTTAAAGAGGCCCGCAAGGTGGGTTATGCAGTAACCACTGTAAAAAATGAAGCCCTCGCCGTGGCCCGTGAGACCAACGTAGGTAACTCGCTGGCCGGACGTGTGGCCGGTCTGAAAGTGTCCAGCACTTCTTCCGGTCCGGGTGGTACATCCAAGCTCCTGCTTCGCGGTATGCCCAGTATGAACGGCGCCGGTTCGCCCTTGCTGGTTATTAACGGTGTGCCCATGCAAAACGCTCAGCGGGGTGCTTCCGGTGAATGGGGTGGTGCTGATAACGGTGATGGTTTGGGTAACCTAAACCCCGATGATATCGAAACCATGACTGTACTGAAAGGCCAGTCAGCATCCGCTCTTTACGGTAACCGCGCTACCAACGGGGTGATCCTGATCACTACCAAGAGTGCCAGAAGAGGCGATTATAATATCGATTATAACCTGAACCTCATGGCCGATAAGGCGATGGATTTTACCGACTGGCAATATGAATATGGTCAGGGTGTAGGCGGACAGAAACCTGCATCAGCAGCTGCCGCCCAAACCACCGCCCGTTGGACCTGGGGTGCCAAACTCGATGGTTCTCCCGTAACTCAGTTTGATGGTAACAGCTATCCCTATTCTCCTGTAAAAGGAAATATCAAGAATTTCTATCGCACCGGTCCGACCCTCACCAATACCATTTCCTTTGGACGGGGTGGTGATATGGGTAATTTCCGGATCAGCCTATCCAATATGGATAGCAAATCCATTCTGCGGAACAGCGGCGTTAAGCGTAATACCGTTAACCTGAACTTCATGCAACGCATTACCGACAAGCTGAGCATCAGC
>DATCJQ010000277.1:0-2276 GCA_036562745.1 Flavihumibacter sp. | reverse complement strand
TAGTTCCCCTGCCTTCTGCCGGATACTGGCTTCGATCAGATCGGATTTCTGGTCACTGAGTGCTCCCAGCTGAAGGGTATTCAGGAGTTTGTCACTGACGGTCGGAAAAAAACGACCGATCTGCCGGGCGGCTTCTTCGTCGCTGATCGGCTTTGCCATTCCGGTCAGATGCAGCAATGGCGTGATGATCCACCGGTAGGTGGTATAGGCAAAGGTTACGATGTATCCGAAAAAGAGGATGGCCCGGACAGTGGAATTGAACTGACCGAAATATTCCAGGGTATTGATCAACAGGAATAATGTCAGCAGCAGGGCTACGGCAATCAGACTGCCCTTGAAGAGCTGGTTCTGGTAATACTTCTTGCGGTATTCGCTGATACTCTCAAGTAAACTGGCGAACGAAAGATTGGAAGCTCTCATGCTGCGAACATTTATGTTGAGCAAATGCTTAGATTAAACGCCTACCACATTGGTTTTATTAGGTTTAATGCTGGAAATGAATTGGTTAATATCGTCCTCCAGATTCGTACTGTTTTGCAGGACACGGATAAAGGCACTTCCTATGATGGCTCCACTGCCATAGCGGCTGGCTTTCAGGAAAGTTTCCCGATCCTTGATGCCAAATCCTATCAGTCTTGGATTTGACAGCTTCATGTCGGCCACCCGGTGGAAATAGGCTTCCATATCTTCGCTGACACCCTTCTGCGAACCTGTTACGCTGGCAGATGAAACCATGTAGATGAACCCTGAACCTATGGCATCAATTTCACGGATTCTTTCGGGTTTGGTCTGCGGGGTAATAAGGAAAATGTTTACCAGACCATATCGCTCAAAAGTTTCCCTGTAACCATTCAGGTATTCTTCCAGTGGCAGATCGGGCAATATGAGTCCGTCGACACCGGCATTGGCGGCGTCACGGCAGAACCGCTCTACTCCATACTGAATCACCGGATTGATATATCCCATCAACAAAACCGGAATGGTAATTTCCTGCCTCATACCCTCCAGTTGTTCAAACAGGCGCGCAATTGTCATCCCGTTTTCCAGGGCTTTCTGGTTGCTCTCCTGAATGGTTTCTCCATCAGCAACCGGATCGGAGTAAGGCATCCCGATTTCGACCATATCGGCGCCCGCATGCTGCAACGCTGCCAGAACCCGCCGGGTATCGTCAATTTGAGGAAAACCTGCTGTAAAATAAACGTTTAACAGACCATCCTGGTCCTGAGTTTCACTAAATAATCGGGTAATTCTGTTACTCATTTTTCTGCCCAGTAATCCACTACCAGCACTTTATCGAGGTGTGGAGACAATATATCTACGAATTCTTTATGTTTCGGATGTGGGAGGTAAATCGCACGGTCCTCTTCCGATTCGAAACTCACCAGAAAGGCATGGGTAAATCCAGCGTCCAAACCTTCGGGACTGTTGTTGGTACCCCACTCAAAACCCTTGATTTCCGGGATTTCGTTGGGAAGATTCCGAAAAGCATCTTCCACGGTTTTCACTTCTTCAGGGGAGGACGTGTCTTTGAACTTGAAAAGCACAACGTGTCTTAACATTTTCTTGTCTTCTGTTTGGGTGGTTTCGGCGGTTTCAGTTGTGGTTGGTGTACAGGAAATGGCTGCAAATGCCAATAATGCACCAAAAACTAATACTTTTCTCATGGATCAGGGTTAATGAGTGTAAGATGATTTTTAAGCCACAAAGAACAAATATAGCAAATCCTGTGGCAGATTGTTCGCCGATCCATAAGAACCGGCGATTTGCCATGATAACAAAAAACAAAAAGATTTTCCGGATGGATTATGCCCCCTCGTTTTCCAGGAGGTCAGGACGTTTCAGACGGGTCAGTTCTACGGATTTTTCCAGTCTCCAGGCTTCGATGTTGGCTTCATGACCTGACAGAAGGATATCGGGCACCTTATGGCCTTCAAACTCGGCCGGACGGGTATACACCGGGGGAGCCAGGAGGTTGTCCTGGAAACTGTCGCTCAGGGCAGAGGATTCGTCATTTAACACGCCGGGAATGAGCCGAACCACGCTGTCGGTGATCACGGCAGCAGGGATTTCGCCACCCGAAAGCACGTAGTCGCCGATACTGATTTCACGTGTAATAAAAAGATCTCTTACCCGCTGATCCACGCCTTTATAATGACCACAAAGGAGGATAATATTATGGAGAAGTGACAGCTGATTCGCTGTTTTCTGATTAAAACGTTCTCCGTCGGGAGTAACGTAAATGATTTCATCGTAGGTCCTTTCGGACTGCAGTTTAC
>DATCJQ010000275.1:0-12937 GCA_036562745.1 Flavihumibacter sp. | reverse complement strand
TTCGATTCAATTTATTCCAAAAGGCCCGATTGCCGGCTGATAATGGTTGGACACCTGGATTGCACGGAGGATCTGGAAAAGCGCGTTAAGTCGCACCCCGGAATTATTTATCTGGGCTGGAGCGACGAAATACCCTACCTGATGTCCATCATGGACATATTTGTACTGCCCTCCTGGCAGGAAGGTTTTTCCAATGTATGTATCCAGGCGGCTTCCATGGGATTGCCAGTTATAACATCCACTGCAACCGGATGCAGGGATGCCGTTAGTCATAATTATAATGGCCTGGTGTTCCCCACAGGAGATGTTGTAGCTTTGCAAAACGCCATTCAGTCGTATCTGGATGATCCGGAAAAAAGAAAGGAACATGGCAGCAATGGATTGTCGTGGGCTGCCAATTTCAAGCCCGAAATAATTTGGGACGGAATCGAGCAGGTTTATCTTAAGTAAAGGTTTAATTATCAGAAAATGTACAGGCGGTTTTTTAAACGGTTGATTGATATTTTGGTTAGTGCGGTATTGATTCTGTTGTTCTCACCTGTTTTGATTGTGACTGCCATCCTGCTTTATATTCAGAACAAGGGGGCTGTTTTCTTTATTCAAGCACGTCCCGGTAAGAATGAGGCAGTGTTTAATATCATCAAGTTTAAAACCATGACGGACGCGAAGGATGCAAATGGGGTGTTGTTGCCGGATAACCAGCGCATTACCGCTTTGGGTCGGATAATCAGAAAATTATCCATCGATGAGCTTCCTCAGCTGTTCAATGTGCTGAAAGGTGATATGAGCCTGATCGGCCCCCGCCCCTTATTGATAAGGTACCTTCCGCTATACAACGAGGATCAGAAAAAACGCCATCTCGTAAGGCCGGGTATCACGGGGCTGGCGCAGGTGAGTGGCAGAAATGCCATTAGCTGGAAAGAGAAATTTGCCTACGATGTGTATTATGTAACCAACCTGTCTTTCTGGTTGGACGTGAAAATAGCATTCCTCACTGTGGTGAAAGTGTTGAAACGGGAGGGAGTAAATCAGTCAGACCAACGCCCCATGCAGCCATTTACAGGTGACAATTAATTCGAAGACAATGAAAAGAATACTATACCTTTTTTATTATCTGAAAAACACAGATTTTAAAAAATTGCGGAAGTTCAACCGGTTTGCTGCAAAGGAAACCGGGAAATCGTCCTTACAGCTGCATTGGGATAGTTTGCTTTCTGTATTTAAATACAATACAGGCCTGCTCGACTATTATCAGTTCGGTTTTCATAAGATGGGTTCTGAAGAACGTCGCGCCTGGGCCGGTACCGGTTTTATGTATGAGTATCAGCTTAAAGCAAATCCGACAGAAAAAAGAGATTTGCTGGAAAACAAAATCAAGTTTCTTCAGCATTTCAAGCGTTTCAATAAGCGCAGATTTCTGACCATTGAGGAACTAACCCAAAATCCCGATGCTTTTACCTGGTTTATCAATCAGGCTTCCGGCAAAGCAGTGTTGAAGGCTTCAAAAGGACAGGTGGGCGCTGAGGTGGAAGTTATAGATACTAACAAGTACACTGCCGACGCATTAATTAAATACATGAATGCGCGTCATTATGACCTTCTGGAAGAATATGTGGTGCAGCATCCTGCACTCATGCAAATGTCGCCCAGCGGATTGAATACAGTGCGCGTTTTTGCGGAGTTGAAAGGCGATGAAGTGGTGTTCCTGGGTGCGCGCCTGCGAATCACCATTAACTCAGCGGTAGATAATATGGCCGCCGGCAACCCGGCTGCACCGGTGGATGTTGAAACCGGTCGTGTTATCGGACCGGCAGTATTTAGTGATATAACCCGTGAGGATATTTCCCTGCATCCCGTTTCCCAAACTCCGATTGTCGGCTTTGTGGTACCGTTCTGGGATGAGATAAGAAATATGATCATTCAGGCCACCAAAGATTGCGGAGGAAACAGTTCGATCGGGTGGGATGTTGCTATTACCGAATCCGGCCCGGAATTGATCGAAGGCAATCACAACTGGTGTAAACTGCTATGGCAGTTACCAGTGAAAAAAGGGCTTAAACATCTTTTGACATTCGAGACTCATGAGTAAGGAGCTTTATATTTTAGGCGCGGGTAGCGTTGGCGGATATCTGGCCTATAATCTTTCCGGCATCAGTTCTGATTATAAGATTGCCGGATTCTTTGATGATGATCCCGCAAAAAAGAACAGTACTGTTTTTGGATATCCTGTTTTGGGCGGCGTTGATGATCTGCTTACATTGAAAGATGTTTCAGTGGTTATTGGTATCGCATTCCCTTCCGTTAAAGCGCGTCTTTATGAGAAGCTTAAGCAGAATTCGAGTATAGAATACCCTTCATTGATTGCAGGTAATGCATGGATCTCTGCCAATTGCAAAATCGGAAAAGGTGTTATCATTTATCCCGGCTGTTCCATTAATTATAATACCAGCATCGGCGACTTTGTGGTTATGAATATGAACTGCGCCATCGGACATGATTGCACTATTGGCGATTTTACCAGTCTCGCGCCCTCTGTTTCCTTAGGTGGAAGAACATCCATCGGAAGCCTAACTGAAATGGGGATTGCCACCGCTACCAAACAGGGCGTAAAGATCGGCAGCTCCACTGTGCTGGGAGGTAATTCAATGGTGATCGCTGATATTCCCGATCATGTTACCGCAGTGGGAGTTCCGGCCCGGATTATAAAATGAGAAATTCTAAACGATAAATTTTTCCCCTAATGGCTAAGATTTGGCTTTCCTCCCCGCATATGGGCGGAACAGAAATAAAATATGTGAACGAGGCATTTGATACCAACTGGATTGCACCATTGGGACCCAATGTCGACCTCTTTGAAAAAGACCTCGCATCATTTACCGGCGTAGCTCATGCCGCGGCGCTTTCCTCCGGTACGGCTGCCCTTCATCTCGCACTGATATTGCTGGGAGTGCAGCAGGACGATTTTGTGATCTGTCAGAGCATGACTTTTTCGGCAAGCGCCAATCCGATCCGATATCAGGATGCCATTCCGGTTTTCGTGGACAGTGAGCCTGAGACCTGGAACATGGATCCCAATGCACTGGAAGAAGCCATCCGCTATTGCCTCGGAAAAAACAAAAAGCCTAAAGCCATTATTCCGGTTCACCTTTATGGCATGCCCGCGAAAATGTCGGAAATCAGGGAGATTGCCGACCGTTACTCCATACCGATTGTGGAGGATGCTGCGGAAGCCCTGGGTTCAACCTATCAGAATCAGGCCTGCGGCAGTTTCGGCACCCTGGGCGTACTTAGCTTTAATGGCAATAAAATCATTACCACCAGTGGTGGCGGTGCCCTGATCAGTAATGATGAATCACTTATTAAGAAAGCAAGGTTTCTGGCCACCCAGGCGAGAGATGCCGCACCGCATTACCAGCATTCTGAAATTGGCTACAATTATCGAATGAGCAATGTGTTGGCCGGTATCGGAAGGGGACAGATGGAAGTGCTGAACGATCGGGTTAATCAGCGACGTGCCAATTTCGAACGATACCAAATCTTGTTAAAAGGGGTGCCCGGCCTGGACTTCCAACCCGAATCTCCAAAATCCTTCAGCAACCGATGGCTCACCACAATGACGATCGATCCCGTTCAAACAAAGGGTATCGACCGGGAAACGATCCGACTGGCTATGGAAAAAGAAGAGATCGAAACCCGCCCGTTATGGAAGCCCATGCATATGCAACCTGTATTTGCCGACTTCCCTTATTTCGGAGGACAAGTGGCAGAAAACCTGTTCCGGAACGGACTCTGTTTACCCAGTGGCAGCAATCTGACCGAACCGGAATGGGAGAGAATCAGTACTCTTTTAAAATCCTTCTGGAGATAAGCGTTGTTGGCAACAATTTTGCATTATCCGGCATGCCCATGAAAACTGAATGGGTTGGGGATATGGCCAGGAAATACGAGTATACCCTTAGGGAATTTGAATAATTTTAGCCATTCTTTGTCGGGCTAACAATTTTCAAGTTGGAGAGTAGTTAATCGAAACATCGTCAATCTTAATATTGCTAACGTAAAAATAAAATTCCTTTCCGGGTGGTTATTACTACTTATTTAAGTAGATTTAATACGTAAAGGATTATTATTTTTGCGGTGGCTTTCCGTGAAACCTTATTATGCGAAATCAACTATTAAAAGAGCTAACACCAAGGTGGATACTGTTCCTTATTGAAACATTTTTCCTGGTGTTTGCTTTCTGGAGTGCTATTTACCTCTCCAACCGGCTTAGCATGTCGCTAAGTACCCTGTGGCTATACAAATATGCTTTCCTCGTCAATGCCATTATAGGGATTACCGGAATGCTTATTTTCCATACTTTCTCCGGCATCGTCCGCTTTTCCGGTATTCGCGACATCACTAGAGTAGTTAGTTTTGCTCTCTTTCAATTAGGTAGTTGGTTGATTATCATTGGATTAACAAGTAAATCCGATGTTTTTGCATTCGTAGGGATCGAATTGCTCCTGATCAACTGTTTCCTGGTTACCTTCCTGTTTACCAGCTTCCGGATCTTTGTACGCGAGGTTTTCCAAATTGCCGGGAATTTTCACAAATCCAAGAAGCGCCGCATTATGATTTATGGTGCGGGGGATATTGGACTGGCTACCAAGAAAGCGCTCGAAATCGACCAGGATGCCAAAATACAAATTATCGGATTTTTAGACGACAATGTGTCTAAAGTGGGGAAATCTTTGGACGGTTTGAAAATCTATTCCTCAGATGTGGCATTCCGCAAGCTGATGGCCTATCATAAAGTAGATGAAATGATCCTGGCCATCCATAATCTTCCCGCAGAGCGGAAGGAACGCCTGTTTGAATACTGTTCCGCCCGCGGCGTGAAAGTAACCATCATACCGCCTCTGCAGGAATGGATCAACGGTATCTTCCGCATCAATCAGCTGAAAGAACTTACCATCGAATCGCTGCTGGAACGCGATGAGATCGCCATCGACAATATCAGCGCTAAACGTACCTATGCCGATGCCGTGATGCTGGTTACCGGTGCTGCGGGATCAATCGGTAGCGAAATCTGTCGCCAGTTGCTGAAATATCCGGTGGTTCAACTGGTACTGCTGGATCAGGCCGAATCGGCGCTGCACGACCTGAAACTGGAACTGGAATCCCTCAATAAAAATGTGGATATCTGTGTGGAAGTGGCTTCGGTTCGGGATAAATACCGGATTGAAAGCATCTTCGACCGTTATCGCCCCAATTTTGTATTCCATGCGGCCGCTTATAAGCATGTGCCCATTATGGAGTATTTCCCGAGCGAATCGGTTCTCACGAACGTAAAAGGAACCAAGATCGTGGCCGATGCCGCGCTCAAATACGAGGTGCAGAAATTTATCATGGTGTCTACCGATAAGGCGGTGAATCCGACCAATATTATGGGCGCTTGTAAGCGGGTGGCTGAAATGTACATCCAGAGCCTGTCTGACCGCTCCAATCACACCATGTTTATCACCACCCGTTTCGGAAACGTACTGGGGTCGAACGGATCCGTGGTTCCACTGTTTAAGAAGCAGATTCTGCAGGGCGGACCGGTTACGGTTACCCATCCCGATGTGACCCGTTATTTCATGACCATTCCCGAAGCCTGTCGCCTGGTACTCGAAGCGAGTGTAATGGGACAGGGGGGCGATATCTTCGTATTCGATATGGGCAAACCGGTTAAGATTGTTGACCTCGCCCGCAAAATGATCCGTCTGGCCGGTTATACTCCGGGCAAGGATATGGAGATCAAATTCACCGGGCTGCGTCCGGGTGAAAAAATGTACGAAGAGCTTTTCAAGGATTCCGAAAAACTGTTGCCGACCCACAACCCGCTGATCATGAAAGCCCGCAAAACATCCATCGATTCAGAATGGCTGGAAGCGGAAATCAGTGAATTGGTGGAATCAGCCGTACAGCATAAACAACAACGAATTCGTCAGCAAATCAAGAGCCTGCTGCCGGAATACAAGGAACCGGTACTGGAGGCCTAGATCCGGCCCCGCTGATTCCGAACCGGGTTCACAAGTCCCGGGCTCCTCAAATAATTCGAAAGCCATTTGCAGAAACTTGCAAATGGCTTTTTTGTTTGTTTCTTTGCACCATGTTCTCTTTTTTCTCCAGGAAAAAATCCCCGCCAACCGTAGACCTTTCGCAAATCGGCACCGATATGCATTCGCATTTGCTGCCGGGCATCGACGATGGTTCGCCCGATCTGGCAACCAGTCTGACGCTTTTGAAGGGATTGCAGGATCTGGGAATCGGTAATTTTATCGCCACCCCGCATATCTTATGGGATCTCTATAAAAACACGGATGCCACCATTGAGCCAGCCAGAACAAGCCTGGAGCAGGCCCTGCGCGCGGAGAATAATCCCGCCGGTTTGCATGCAGCAGCGGAATACATGGTAGACGATTATTTCAGCGGATTATTAAGAGAAAAAAAGCCGCTTCGCTGTCTGCGCGACCATTATGTGTTGGTGGAGTTTTCGTTCATCAATCTGCCCTTTGACTGGAAACAGGTGTTTTTTGACCTTCAGATCCAGGGGTATCAGCCTGTGCTGGCACACCCCGAGCGGTATCCCTACCTCTATAACAGGTGGCCGATATTGGAGGAAATCCTGGACATGGGCGTACTGCTCCAGGTGAATCTGAACTCCCTCACGGGTTATTATGGCAAACCCGTATTGCAACAGGCGCAACACCTGATTCATAAGCAAACCGTTTCTTTCCTTGGCACCGATTTACACCATCAGCGACATCTGGATGCGCTGCGTCAAAGCAGCTCACTCATGCCCCTGGTGAATGAAGTGTTGGCCGGTAAGCTATGGCGGGGATTTTACTGATTATTTCCGGGCCTCGAGCGCAACTGCATTCAGGAAGCGGCTCTCCTCCTCAACCAGACGGAACATGGGATCGGTGGAGTCGTTGAATTTACAGTTCCGGATATCGCGAAACCCTGCTTTTTTCAATTCCTCTGTGAGGGAATAGTGATCCCACATCCAGAGATGGTGGGCATTTCCAAATACGGTTTCGGCAATTCCCCTTAATCCTCTCGGACGTTTTTCCACGCCCATTATCGTATCCCGCACAAAATCAATACTGGCCGTTTTTTCGCCCTGTTCCAGTTTACTGATATAGGTGCGCGCGATCAATTCCAGATCGGGCAATACACAACGAAATATTCCGCCGGGTTTAAGAATCCGGTAGGAGTTCTGCAGCGCTTTGCGAAGATCTTCCAGCGAAAGATGTTCCAGTGTATGGGAACAGTATAGTCCATCGCAGGAATTGTCGGCCACCGGCAAGCCCTTGATGATATCACCATATCGCACATTGTCGGGAAATCTTGTATTCAATCGGCCTTTCAACAGACCTCCCAGGATGGGTATTTTTTGAATGCGTAACGTGGGAGAAACATCAAAATTAATCCACTCTGCAGGAGCCGAGAGCCCACATCCATATTGTACGTAATTACCCATTCGCTGTTATGATTTTAGCGATGTCAATTTAAGCGAATCTGCGCAATCCGGATAAAGAATCCGATTTGTCCGGACCTGTTGAATTTTTTAACTTTAATATTAAACAAGCTGGAGTATGGAGGCCTATTCAATCAAAGACCTGGAGAATCTTTCGGGAATCAAGGCCCATACCATCCGGATCTGGGAACAGCGTTATCATTTCCTCAAGCCGCAGCGCACCCAAACCAATATCAGGCAGTATACACCCGATGAACTGAAGACAGTACTCAATGTCGCCCTGCTTAACAAATACGGGTACCGGATCTCCCAAATCGACAAGATGAGCGCTGATGAAATCCGTCAGCGTATTATTACCCTTGGCACCATTCATGCACAACAGGAAAGGCTGGTGCATGAGTTGATTCAGCATTTGGTGGATCTCAACCTGGAAGCATTTGAGCAAATGCTCGATGAGGAAATTGCAGCCCATGGCATTGATAAAACGATACCCCAGCTCATTTTTCCGTTCCTCGAGAAAATAGGAATACTCTGGATGACCAACAGCGTTAACCCGGCTCAGGAACACCTGGTTTCGAACATTATTCGGCGTAAATTGATCGTGGGCATCGATTCCGCGTATTCGCCCGTAAAACTGAAGAAAACGGGTTTACTATTCCTGCCGGAAGGAGAGTTCCACGAACTCGGATTGCTACACATGCATTACCTGCTCAGAAGCCGGGGGATTACGGTGTTCTACCTGGGGGCCAGCATAGCCATGAAAGACCTGGCTTTTCTGTGCTCGAAAAAAAAGCCGGATTTTTTGTACACGCACCTGACATCTGTGCCGGGAAATTTCAGTCTGGATCGGTTTTTCCGGCAATTTTTGCAGTTATGTCTTTCTGGTACGCTGATTGTGACCGGACAAGTGTTCCAGCAGTATCGGAAAAAGGTACCCGATCAGGTGGTCATCCGAAAATCCCTGCCCGAAGTGCTCGGCTATATCTCGGCCCTTTAACAGGAAATCTTTCGGTTGGTGGAGCATCCGGCAGGCGGAGGCTCTTCACTAAGATTTAACAGTACGCATCCCTGAGATCGTTGGTGAAACAATGATTGAGGGTTAAATTTGAATACCTAACAACTAAAAGCAATTTCATGTCTTCTAACATAAATTTTAACGAGATGCTGGTGGACAATGCGGAATTTCTCCGCCCGTTCGCCATTACGCTTACCCGCGACAACGATGCTGCACAGGACCTGTTCCAGGAGACCATGTACCGCGCCATTGCCAATCGGGAAAAATATAATGTTGGTACCAATATCAAGGCATGGTTGTATACGATCATGCGGAATATTTTTATCAATAATTACCGCAGGAAAGCCAAGCAACAAACCATCTTCGATCATACGCCGAATGATTTCCTGCTCAACTATAACCAGGTTACGACTGCCAATGCGGCTGAAGCCAACCTGCGGATTAAGGAAATTCAGGAAGCCATTCACAAGCTGCCGGAAATCTTCCGCAACCCCTTCCTGCTGTATTTCGACGGATTCAAATACCATGAAATCGCCGACATGCTGGGCGAACCGCTGGGTACTATCAAGAGCCGTATCCATTTTGCCCGTAAATTGCTGAAAGCGGGAATCGAGCGATAATCAATGCCTGAAGCTATTGTAATAGGGGCTGGATTTGCAGGGCTGTCTGCCTCCTGTTTCCTGGCCAGGGCCGGCTGGAACGTGACCCTGCTCGAGAAAAACAATCAGCCCGGCGGACGTGCACAGCAATGGCAATCCAAAGGATTCAGTTTTGATATGGGACCATCCTGGTACTGGATGCCCGATGTGTTCGAACGCTTCTTTCAGCAATTCGGAAAATCGGTAAACGATTATTATTCGCTAACGCGATTAGACCCATCGTATCACATACTGTGGCAGGATGGCATCATGCCGGTGCCGGCCGGCGCCGAATCACTCGCGCAACTCTTCGAATCCATCGAACCGGGATCGGCGCAGGCCCTGGAAAAATTCCTCAGCGAAGCACAATTCAAATACAAAATTGGCATGGAGAAGCTGGTCTATAAACCCGGACTCTCCATCACTGAATATATCGACAAGGACTTGCTGGCGGGATTATTCCGCCTCGATGTTTTCACCCCTATGCGGAATCACGTGCATGCGCATTTCAGGGATCCCAAACTTCGGTTGCTCATGGAGTTTCCCGTGATTTTCCTCGGCGCCATGGCCGATAAGATTCCCGCCCTCTACAGCCTGATGAACTATGCCGATATCGTCGGCGGAACCTGGTATCCGCAGGGTGGTATCTATTCGGTGGTGAAAGCCATGCATTCGCTGGCGCTTGAACTGGGTGTGCGGTTTCATTTCGGTGAAGAAGTAACAGGGCTGGAAATCCATCCCGCTGCGAAAAACACAATTTCGGTTGTGCATACCAGTAAGAACAGGTATAAAGCCGACGCGGTAATCGGTGCGGCGGATTATCATCATATCGAAACCCAACTTTTGCCGAAACAGTACCAGACCTATTCATCCGACTACTGGAACAGTCGGGTTATGGCACCGGGCTGCCTGCTGTTTTACCTGGGATTGAATAAAAAAATTCCCGGTATAGGGCATCACACCCTGTTTTTTGATACCGATTTCGAAGCGCACGCAAAAGCGATTTATGAAAATCCTTCCTGGCCCGAAGATCCGCTGTTTTATATGTGCTGTCCGTCGGTGACTGACCCCACCGTGGCACCGCCGGGTTCTGAGAATTTGTTCCTGCTGGTTCCGCTGGCAGCCGGACTCGAGGAAAATGACCCCCATATGCGCGAACGTTATCTGCAAAAACTGGTGGATCGGATTGAAAAATATACCGGGATCAAGATCCGCGATTCCATCATCCTTCAGCGGAGTTTTGCGCACCGCGAATTCATCAGCGAGTACCATTCCTTTAAGGGCAATGCATACGGACTGGCCAATACCCTGAAGCAAACGGCTATACTAAAGCCGTCTTGCAAAAGCAAAAAACTGAGAAATCTGTATTATGCGGGGCAATTGACCGTTCCCGGTCCGGGTGTGCCGCCCTCGCTGATCAGCGGAGAGCTCGCCGCCCGTGAACTTATTCGGAATTTTTGATTAACTTAAGTATCACCCGAACTGCTGTTTATGATGCACCTGTTTCATACCGCTTGTGGACTGAGTAGTAAGCTCACTACCAGTCTGTACAGCACTTCGTTTTCATCAGCTATCCGACTGCTGCATAGTGATCTTCGTCAGCCGGTTTTCAACATTTATGGTTTTGTGCGATATGCTGATGAAATCGTGGACACATTTCATGACTTTAACAAAGCGGAATTACTCGCAGAATTCAGGGAGCAGACCTGGCTGGCCTTAGAAAGGGGCATCAGTCTGAATCCTATACTGCACAGTTTTCAACTGACGGTGCATGAATACGGAATTGCACACGATTTGATAGAAGCATTTTTCCGCAGCATGGAGATGGATCTCCATAACAATTCTTACGACGAAGATGGGTATAAAGAATATATCTACGGGTCGGCAGAAGTGGTTGGGCTGATGTGTCTGCATGTATTTTGTGAGGGCAATCAGGAGCTGTATCAACGCCTGAAGGAACCGGCCCGTGCCCTGGGATCGGCTTTTCAGAAAGTGAATTTTTTGCGCGACTTAAGGGCTGATTACAAAACCCTGGAGCGGACCTATTTCCCCGATTGCGATTTTTCAAATTTTTCCGCCGGCGACAAGGCCCGGATTGAGCAGGATATCCAGCAGGATTTCGACAAGGCCTATCAGGGCATTCTGCAATTGCCGGTGAAAGCGCGTTTCGGGGTATATGTGGCGTATAAATATTATCTTTCACTTTTCAGAAAGATTCGTCGTACGAAAGCGCAGCAAATCCTTCTGGAAAGAATCCGGGTGCCCAATTACCATAAGGCCGTAATTCTGGTGCGGGCGGGATTGAAACACCAGTTTGGCATGATGAGTTAGCGGGTGATTAATCTGATCATATCGGTTAGAATTTTTGTTATCAATTTGAATTTACCTTGAAATCACAGGCAGAAATAGTATTGGTGGATGAGCAGGATCAGGTCCTGGGTACCATGGAAAAAATGGAAACTCATCGGAGAGGCTTGTTACATCGCGCGTTCAGCGTTTTCATTTACAACAAGGCGGGTGATATGTTATTGCAGCAGCGCGCTATTGGCAAATATCATAGCGGCGGCTTGTGGACCAATGCCTGTTGCAGTCACCCTTATCCGGGTGAATTGCCGGAAGATGCGGCCCAACGGCGGCTCAGAGAGGAACTGGGTTTTGTTACGAAAGTGGAACCTGCGTTTCAGTTTATTTATCAGGCCAGTTTTGAAAACGGGCTGACTGAGTACGAATACGATCATGTATTTATAGGGGAATATAACGGTCCCATTCATCCGAATCCTTCAGAGGTGCAGGACTACTGTTTCCGGTCGCCGGAGGAAATCGAGGCTTCGCTTGCATCGCACCCCGGACGATTCACTGCCTGGTTTCATCTGGCATTTCCGAAGGTGCAGGAATGGCGTAAACAACAGGAACTATGCATTGGTTGATGTATGCCGGAATATTGTTGCTGAGTTTTAGCTGCATGGAGGGGGTGACCTGGTTAACCCATCGGTATGTTATGCACGGATTTCTCTGGTATCTGCACGAGGATCATCATAAAAAGGGGCCGGGTTTCTTTGAAAAAAACGACTGGTTTTTTGTGTTCTTCGCGATCCCCAGCATGAGTATGATTTTGTGGGGCACGCTGGACCCCTCCAAATGGTGGGTGCAGGCCATCGGGTTTGGTGTGATGTTATACGGAGCGGCCTATTTCCTGGTGCATGAAATCATTATACATCAGCGATTTAAACTCTTTACGCGCAGCAATAATACGTATATACGGGCACTTCGCTGGGCGCATAAAATGCATCATAAACACCTGGATAAGGAATACGGCGAATCCTTCGGGCTGCTGCTGGTTCATCGCCGGTACTGGCAGAAGGTCAAAAAAGACCGTGAAAACACCTGTAAGAAATCGGGATAAAGCTGCCTATCTTGGGCCTGTAAAATCTCCCGGGCTATGTCTACCCATTTGTACCAATACCAACCCTATCACTACTCCTATGAATACGATTATGTATTTGCCGGAGCAGGGGCGGCTTCCCTGAGCCTGGTGGTTCGGATGATATTATCGGGCCGGTTTAATAACTCCAGTTTCCTGGTGGTGGATCGCGACCGCAAGGATACCAATGACCGCACCTGGTGTTTCTGGGAATCGGGGCGGGGGCTTTTTGAAGAGCTGGTTTATAAATCCTGGGACCAGATCTGGTTTCATGGTAAGGGGTTTTCGCGCAAGTATGCCATCCGTCCGTATAAGTATAAGATGATCCGGGCTATCGATTTTTATAATTACTGTCTCGA
>DATCJQ010000274.1:0-1902 GCA_036562745.1 Flavihumibacter sp. | reverse complement strand
TGGCTGACCAGCAGTTCCCGGTCTTTGGTTTTAATGCGATAGTATTCCTCCGGGTCTTCATCAATCGGAAATTCAATCTTCGACACCCCGGCCAGTTTCAGCTCCCGGAAAATGGGAAATTCGGCGAGGGGTATCTTGGCGGACCCGCCTTGATTATTTGTTAGTTCTTCATTAGCCGCGTCCGCCGCCTCGTCTGCAGTGTCAGTAGAAACAGTATAACGTATCGGCTCGGGCGATTCCTGTCGAATGATATCAAATCGTACGAGGAATAGATAAGTGCCTGTGGCCGCAATCAGAAAAACCGGGATTAAGAGCAGGCGACCCGATACCACATGAAAATACTGCGAAAAAAAATCGCGGCTCATCCGGTCGAAGAAATGCCGGATTCCCTGCTGCCTCCGGATGATAAGGATGGTACCCGAAACCACGATCAGCATCAGCAGGAAGGAAATGATCCCCACAATAAAGCGTCCCGTTTCATGAATGAACAGTGAGCGGTGAAGGGCCAGATTCCATTGATAAAATTCCGATTTCGGTTCTGGCTGACCGAGAATTTCTCCGGTAAGCGGATGGATATAGGCTTTAAAATCGTTGCCCTCTTCATCGAATCCCTGTGCGATCACAAACTGGTTATGATCGACGCTGAGTTCCAGCAGTTCGGGGTATTTCTCCTTGAGTGCGGGGATGGAGTTGGCGAGGGTGATCTCCCCGAAATTGTCGGTTTTATAGGGAAGGGTCTTTTCGTTAACAGCATCCACTGCCAGTATGACGCCGGTGGTGGATGCTGCAAACAGAAATAAAGAGGTTATGATGGCTAACCAAAGGTGTGCTTTTCGCCAAATGGATAGTGTCATTAAGCTTGCAAGGGTTTACTGAACCTTACTCAGTTTTACATACCGGATATAGCCTTTCCCTTCGGTTTTTTGCGTCAGGCCCTCAGTGGTCAGGGGGATTTCCACATCGGTAACATGGTAGTTCTGATCTTCCACTGCTGTTTCGAAACGGAGTTTGTATCCCTTATCCAGTTTTGACTCGTCAATGGTAATGGTGGTGATACTGCGATCGCCCGGAGCAATGGATGCGCCGGTAATGGCACTCAGTTTTTCGTTTTTCTTCGCCATCTGCTTGTGCCATTCCTTGAATCCGTTATACCATTGCTTATCCGGACCCATTACATACAGGGTCTTTTCATATTGTCCGGATGGATTAATCAGTGATACCACCACATAGGCTTCCAGCCCTTTGTAGTTGGTTGTCTGAAGAAGGCATTTGTATTTCGCTTCCTGAGCCTGTGTTTTCAGGGTAAGGAAAAGGGCAAATGCAAATGTCAGTTTGAACAGAAGTTTCATTTAGGCGATTATTTTAAGAAGTCGATAGAGATCTTTGATTCTGCTAATGATTCGTTTTCCTTTGCCAGATCAAAAGCGGTTTCATCCATATCGGTTTGAATGCTTTTGTCGGCTCCGAGAGATACCAGGTATTTCAGGATAGCATCATCCTTGGCCAGCAGGGCGGCGCGGTGCAGGGCGGTAAGTCCCTCTGCATTTTTTGCGTTGATATTGATCTTGAACGGTGCCAGTTTTTTGATCAGGTTCAGATCATTTTTTCCCACTGCCAAATGATACAATGTGTTGCCGTTGGGCTGAGGGGTGGCCAGGTTATATCCCGCTTTGGAGAGGATTTCCAGTTTCTTATCGAAATCATCACCTGTTTCACCCGGACGTGGCTGGCGGAAGGACTGAACCAGGTAATACCCCAAATTGCCGTCTTTGGTTTGAACGGCCGTGTTGGCACCTTTTTCAATAAGGAAGGCAACCACTTCGGGAGATCCGTTATGAACCGCTGCTGTCAGCGCTGTTTCTCCTTTGTGATTGGTTTGGTTGATATTTTTCACCCTGGCTG
>DATCJQ010000271.1:0-2569 GCA_036562745.1 Flavihumibacter sp. | reverse complement strand
GGCCAATCCTTCGCCAAAACGTTTTTCATTTCGATGTCCCAGGAGGAGAGAAGGACGGAAAATATGCACCTGGGGAATTTTGAGTTTCGACACTGCTTCCTCCACCACACCTTTCAGCTTCAGGTAAAAATTATGACCGTTGTTGGCATCAGCACCCACGGATGACACCAGACAGAATCCGAAAACACCCGCCGCCGCCGCTTCCGCTGCAGCCGTAACCGCGATATCATAATCCACTTTGCGATAGGCTTCGCGATCGCCCTTCACTTTCTTCAGCGTGGTACCCACAGCACAAAAAACGGTTTCGCTCCCTCGGATTGCGCTGCGATAGGCTTCCGTATTACTAAAATCGATTACGTGCACACGAAGCTTCGCGTCGCCCGTTGGCCCGGTTTCTGATGAAAGATTAAATGGGCGCCGCACCAACAGGTGAATTTCCTGGTAATAAGGATCTTTCAACAGTAGTTTTAATAATTCCCCGCCGATTAATCCGGTGGCACCCAACAAACAGGCTTTTCGGCTCATAACTTTGAAGTATTATTGTTTTATGGAAATACTCGAAAACAGTTCGCTTAAACCGTTTAATAGTTTCGGAATCGACGCGTATGCCCGCTACCTGGCTTCCTTTGAAGATACCGAAAGCCTGGAAGAACTGCTCCATACCACCCAACAAAAACCGGCAAAAGAACAGAATGTCCTGGTACTCGGAGGCGGCAGCAATATTCTGTTCACCCAGAACTGGGACGGATGGGTCTTGCGGAATCAGATCAGGGGAATCGAGTTGCAGCACGAGGATCCGGATTTCGTATATGTGAAAGCGGGTGCCGGCGAAAACTGGCATCAATTTACCCAATATTGTATTTCCAAAGGCTGGGCGGGACTGGAAAACCTTTCGCTGATCCCTGGCAGTGTGGGCGCTTCACCCATGCAGAATATCGGCGCTTATGGCGTGGAGGTTCGGGATGTATTCTGGTCGCTCGATGCCTATCACAAGCAGGATAAAGTGGTACAGAGTTTCACCGCGGGCGACTGTGCCTTCGGTTACCGGGAAAGTGTGTTCAAGAACCGCTATCGCGATCAGTTTGTCATCCTTTCCGTCACCTTCCGGTTACGCAAAAAACCTATATTCCACACCCAGTACGGGGCGATACAGCACGAACTCGACCGGATGGGCGTTCAGGAGATCAGCATTGAAAAAATTGCCCAGGCCGTGATGAATATCCGGCGTTCCAAACTGCCCGATCCCGCCAAAATTGGCAATGCCGGATCATTTTTTAAAAACCCCATCATTCCGCTGGAAAAATATCAGGAACTAAAAACCGAATTCGCCGATATCGTGGGATTCACCGTTGGTGCCGATCACGTGAAACTGGCGGCAGGTTGGCTAATCGAAAGCTGCGGCTGGAAAGGCTATCGCGAAGGGGATGCCGGCTGCCATGCTCATCAGGCGCTGGTGCTGGTAAACTATGGTAACGCCACCGGTTCCGAAATCTATGACCTAAGCGAAAAAATCAAGGAAAGCGTGAAATTCAAGTTTGGCGTTGAATTGGAACGCGAGGTTAACATTGTATAGCGAATCGATTCCTATGCGTATTGGTTCACCAGGTAGCATTCGGCAAATCCAAGGATCTAGTTCCAAACCACCTCCTTAATATCGGGATCGTCATGTAAACTGCTTATCAATTCTGTTATTTCGGATTTTGAAATTTCTTCAAAAGAGAACAGAATGGCGTAGTCCTTATCCTCCTTATTTGTCAGAAAGGAATCAATCTTCAGATTCTTATTATGAAGAATTCTGCTTAGTACATGCAGCAATTTGTCTCTGTTGGAGGTGGTGATTTTTAATCTTTTTGATTTAAATCGTTCGGCAAATTTTCTTTCAAAAGGTTGAAGGATGAGCAGGATAATAATAGCTAAAGCTGTGGCTACAGACGCGGCAAAATACATGCCGCCTCCTGTTGCCAGTCCAATTGCGGCAACAGTCCACAATCCGGCTGCGGTCGTGAGTCCCCGCACGATCCCCTGCCGGAGAAACAGGATCGTGCCAGCTCCGATAAAACCGATACCGCTAACTACCTGAGCGGCTATTCGTGATGGGTCGAGTCCTACATTTTGCATTCCCAACACATCCATAAATCCATAGGCGGAAACCATCATTGTCAGTGCGGAGCCGACGCAGACCAGCATATGCGTCCGCAGACCGGCTGCCCAGTTTTTCCTTTCGCGTTCCAGGCCGATTACAGCACCAAGTACGGCGGCCAATGTCAGGCGAAACATTATTTCTTTCCACTCGATCATAACAGGTTCTTTAACTCATTGCAAACGATGGTGCTTCGGTAAAATATCAGGAAAAATCTTCACCGTCGAAATCCTCGTCGCGGTACTGGCTGCTGCCCAGATTTACCATGGAACCGATCAGATCCTTGAATTCGATTTTGTTGTCAATTATCTTTTTGCTGATCAGCGAGTAGGCCGATAATCCGTGCAACACAAATTCCATCATCAGCGCCGCTTCTTTTTCATTGGCTTTGGGAAAGTATTTTTTCACCAGGGCATGCAAACCATCCAC